>JBEVJQ010000024.1:0-12767 GCA_040510055.1 Burkholderiaceae bacterium
GGTCGAAGCCTTCCAGTCGGCATTCGGTCCGCACGCCGGCGAGATCCTCGGCGATATCCCGAACTACACCGACCTCCAGCCGGTGATCCAGCTGAGCGAGGTCGTTGTCGAGAACAGTGCTTCGGCCTGAGGAAAGTGGCCGAACGCTGACCGTCGGGACGAAAAGCTCGAAGAGCCCGTCGGGACGAGGAGCCCGTGGGACGGAGAACCCGTCGGACGAAGACTAGCTCGTGCTGCGTCGCAGCATGAGCGATGTCACCGGGGCCTCGCCGGGCCAGAGCCAGTCCACCCCGGCCCGCGAGGACCAGAAAGGGACTATGAACCAGGACCCGATGAAGAAAGACAAGGACGGCATGAAGAAGTGATCTGCCCGGTCTCGTCATGACGACGCGCCCTCCGACGGAGGGCGCATTCCTTCGCGCAGTTGTATTCCTTCAGTCGCGGGGCCAGTCGACTGCCCCGCCGTGGGTGACGGCGCCGAGGTGCGCAGGTCCGACGAGTCGCGCGTACTTCTCCATTACGCCGGCCAACCGTTCCCGGCGCGCCGGCCGCCACGCGGCCCGTCGGCTGATCAATTCCGACTGGTCGAGCATCAGGTCGATGGTGCGCCGCTGGCAGTCGATCCGGATCGGATCACCATCGCGGAGCCAGGCGATCGGTCCGCCGTCTGCTGCCTCGGGGCAGGCATAACCGATACACATTCCGCGCGTCGCTCCCGAGAATCGGCCGTCGGTCAGAAGCGCGACTTTCTCGCCCATCCCCTGGCCATAGATCAGCGCCGTCGTTCCCAGCATCTCGCGCATCCCGGGCCCACCTTTGGGCCCCTCGTTGCGAATCACCAGGACGTCGCCGGCCGCATACCGGCCCTGGCGGACGGCCTCGGTGCAGTCTTCCTCGCACTCGAAGACACGAGCCCGGCCGTCGAACGTCAGCGCCTTCAGGCCGGCGATCTTGATCAACGCGCCGTCGGGGCAAAGGTTGCCCTTGAGGACGACCACGCCGCCGCTCGGATGCAAGGGGTGATCGATCGCCCGTATCACCGTCCCATCCGGTCCTGGAGTCGCGGCGTGGGCTTCGGCCAGCGGCTGGCCGGACAGCGTCAGCGCCTCGCCGTGGAGGTAGCCGCCGTCGAGCAGCGCGCGGATCACCGCCGAGACGCCGCCGGCATGATGAAGGTCGCGCGCAAGGAAACGGCCGCCGGGCTGGAGGTCGCCGATCAGCGGTGTGCGCTGGAACACCTCGGCGACGTCGTCGAGCGTGAAGCTGATCCCGGCCTCGTGTGCGATCGCTGGCAGGTGCAGTCCGGCATTGGTCGAACCGCCGGTCGCGGCAACAGCCGCGCAGGCATTCTCGAGACTGCGGCGCGTGACGAGGTCGCGTGGCAGCGGACCGCCCTGGCGGACGATCCCCAGCACCGTCTCGCCGGAGCGGCGGGCGAGCGCGAGCCGCTGCGAATAGACGGCCGGGAGCATCGCCGTATCGGGTAGCGCCAGCCCCAGCAGTTCGGAGACCATCGCCATCGTGTTGGCGGTGAATTGGCCGGGACAGGAACCGACCGTCGGCGAGCAGGCGCGCTCGAGCGCGTCCAGTTCCTCGGCACTGACCGTCCCGGCGTAGCGACCGCCGCTGGCTTCGTAGGCGGTGAGGGTGCTGACGGTGCGACCGTCGAGTTCGCCGGGCAGCATCGCTCCGCCGTACATGAACACCGAGGGCGCGTTCAGCCGGACCATGGCCATCATGATCCCGGGCAGGGTCTTGTCGCAACCGGCGAAGCCGACCAGCGCATCGTAGGCGTGGGCGCGCATCACCAGTTCGATCGAATCGGCGATCAATTCGCGCGACATCAAACTCATCCGCATCCCGCGGTGGTTCATCGACAGCCCGTCGGATACCGAGATCGTGGTGAACTCGAACGGCGTGCCGCCAGCGGCCGCCACCCCGAGCTTCGCTGCTTCCGCCTGCGGCCGCAACGACGACGAACACGGCGTGTTGTCACCATGGGTGCTGACGATGCCGACGAATGGCTTGGCCATCGATGCGTCGTCGTGCCCCATGGCCCGGAGGAAGGTCCGGTGCGGCGCGCGATCGTCGCCGTCGACGGTGATCCGCGATCGCAGCCCCATGCGCCCCGCAGCGGCCGGGTCGCGATCCGCCGCGGCGCGGCCTGCAGCGGCCGCGGCGCGATCCGGGCGGTCGCGACCGCCGACGTCCTGTTCGTCGCTCATCTCGAACTCCGGGGCGCGTGCGATTGGCGCCCATCGACCTTTCCGGTAGAGTAGTTCAACGTGGCGGCGGCCGCTCATCGTGTCGTCGTGGCTCCCCCGCAAGCCGTCCCCCCACTCACGACCGGCTCGTCTCTCGCCCCAGATGATCTCGAAGCATCCGGCTCTCGGCGCGCGGCTCGCCCGGGCCTGTGACATCGCCCTCGGCGCCGTCGCGGGCTCGCTGCTGTTCGCGATGATGGCGTTGACCTTCACCGATGTGGTGATGCGTTACCTCTTCAACGCGCCTCTTCGCGGTGGTTTCGAAGTGACCGAGGTGATGATGGCGGTACTGATCTTCGCCGGTCTGCCGCTGGTTTCGCGGCGCAACGAGCACGTCACCATCGATGCCTTCGACCGGATGATCCCGGAGTGGTTGCACCGGGTGCTTCACCGGGTCGTCCACCTGGTCTGCACCTTGGCGTTGGTCGGAATGTCCTGGCTGCTCTTTCGCAAGGCAGGCAGTTTTGCCGAGGTCGGCGACGTGACGCAGACGCTGAAGATCGCACTGGCTCCGTTCGTCTACCTGATGGCCGCGCTCACGCTGGCCACGGCCGCGGTTCATCTCGTCGCCGCGTTCGCCGAGCCGCCGCCGCGACTCGCCCCCGGCCTGCTGCCCAGCGATGCCAGCGTCGTCTAGTGTGTCCTGGCTCACGCGTCCGTCTTGATGCCATCTGCTTGTGAGACAGGACACTAGTCGGTCTCGTCCGCCTGTCGTCGCCCCTGACTCCGGCGTTGCCGCCGCCAGGGCTCGTCGATGACCGCTGCGCTCACGGGTCTGGCGGTGATGTTCGTGCTCTCGGCGCTACGGGTGCCGATCGCGTTCGCGATGGCCATCGTCGGCTTCTTCGGGCTCGCGGCAATTCGCGGCTGGAATCCGGCTCTGGCCTCGGCCGCGACGCTGATGTACGAGACCGGATTCTCGTACACGCTGTCGGTGGTGCCGCTGTTCATCCTGATGGGTAACTTCGTCAGTCGCGCCGGCTTGTCGCGCGAGCTGTTTCGGGCGGCCTACGCGTTCATCGGTCACTGGCGCGGCGGGCTGGCGATGTCGACGATCGTCGCCTGCGCCGGCTTCGGTTCGATCTGTGGATCGTCCGTGGCCACCGCCGCGACGATGTCGCGCGTCGCCTATCCGTCGATGAAGGAATACGGGTACTCCGATTCGCTCGCGGCCGGTGCCATCGCCGCCGGCGGGACGCTGGGGATCCTCATCCCGCCATCGGTGATCATGGTGATCTACAGCCTGATGACCGAGGTCAACATCGGTGAGATGTTCGCCGCCGGCGTCGTTCCCGGGCTGGTCGCCACCGTGTTCCTGATGCTGGCCGTCGCCTGGCGCACCTGGCGCGATCCGGCTGCCGGCCCGCCAGGCGAGCGCACGCCCTGGCCTGAGCGCTGGCGCGCCCTGCGCGGGATCTGGGGGGTGGTGGTGTTGTTCGCGGTCGTCATGGGCGGTATCTACGGTGGCGTCTTCACCGTGACCGAGGGCGCGTCGATCGGTGCGTTCGGGGCGTTCCTGTTCGCGCTCGCGCGCCGGGCACTGACCTGGCCGGCGCTGGCCCAGGTGCTCGTCGAGAGCGCGCGGACCACGGCGATGCTGTTCGCGATCCTGATCGGGGCGTTGATCTTCGCCAACTTCGTCAACTTCACTTCGATGCCGGACGACCTGAAGGACGCGGTCGCGGCGTTCGAGGTCCATCCGCTGGCCGTGATCGTGCTGATCTGCGCGATCTACGTCGTGCTCGGGACCGCGATGGAGGAGCTGTCGATGATCCTGCTGACCGTCCCCGTGCTGTTCCCGCTGGTGGTCCACCTCGGCTTCGATCCGATCTGGTTCGGCATTCTTGTGGTGGTCGTGGTCGAGATCGGACTGATCAGCCCGCCGGTCGGCATGAACCTGTTCGTCCTCCGGACGCTGTTGCCCCAGGTCTCGACCGGGACGCTCTATGTCGGAGTGCTGCCGTTCGTCGTCGCCGACGTGGTCCGGCTGGCGGTGCTGATCGCTTTTCCGGTGCTGTCGACCTGGCTGCCGACCGTGCTGTTCCGCTGACGGCCCGTTCCGGTATGGCGCCAGACGCGCCAGACGCCTGCTCCCGCTGCCCGGCGACGCGCGAACCGCAGCGACAGGGCGCGTGCTAATCTGCCCGCTGCCCGCTGCCCGCTGCCCGCTGCCGGTGACGCCGAACGACGAACAAGTGACCGGTGATCACGCGATGCGCCGGCGTCGAAGTGCGTGGCCGACGCGTAACCACCGCAAGGAGGAACGACGTGATGACCGAGCTGAGACAGTCCTGGTTTGCAACGGCCATATCCTCCGCCCTGGCGATTGCCGGCCTCGCGCTGGTCCCGGCTGCAACCCGGGCCCAGTCGGTCGAATGGCGGATGTCTGCCTGGGTGCCGCCCTCGCACATGCTGGTCCGCGACGTGATGGTCCCCTGGGGGCAGGAGGTCGAGCGCGTGACCGAGGGGCGGGTCAAGGTCAGGCTGCTGCCCAAGCCGGTGACCAACCCGATCAATCATTTCGACGCCGTCCGCGACGGGCTCGCCGATGTCGCCTTCATCTCGCACAGCTATACGCCGGCGCGCTTTCCGATGACGCGGGTCGGCGTGCTGCCGTTCTCCGGTGACAACGCCGAGGTCAACTCGGTCGCGTTGTGGCGGATCTACGCGAAGCACTTCCTCAAGCTCGACGAGCACAAGGGCACGCATCTGCTGACCATTTACACGCACGGGCCCGGCATCTTCTGGAACGCCCGGCGTCCGATCAAAACGATCGACGACTTCGCCGGGCTGAAGATCCGCGTCGGCGGCGGGATCGCCGCAGACGTCGCCAACGCGGTGGGCGCCAACGCCATCTCGAAGCCGGCGCCCGAGTCCTACGAACTGCTGTCGAGCGGCGTCGTCGACGGCGTGATGTTCCCGGGCGAGAGCATCGTCTCGTTCAAGCTCGACAAGCTGCTGAAGTATGCGACTCAGTTCCCGGGCGGGCTCTATTCCGACAGCCACGCAGTGATCATGAACCCGGACCAGTGGGCGCGAATCTCCAAGGCCGACCAGGAGGCGATCACCCGGATCTCGGGCGAGGCCTTCGCGCGTCTCGCCGGCAGGGCATGGGACAAGAACGCCGGCGCTGGCTTCGACGCCTTCAAGGCCGGCGGCGGCACGATCGTTCCGGCCGACGAGGCACTGGTCAAGGCAGTGGCCGACCGGACCGCGCGGTTCGAGCAGGAGTGGGTCAAGCTCGCCGACGACAAGGGCCTCGATGGCAAGGCGATCGTGGCTGAGTATCGATCGGAACTGAAGAAGGTCGCCGCCGGGCAGTGATGCGGCGGCTTGGGCGTCCAATGTGCGGTGTCGAATGTGCGGTGTCGAATGTGCGGCGTCGAATGTGCGGCGTCGACTGCGCGGCGTCGACTGCGCTGCATCGAGTAGGCGGCGTCAAGTAGGCGGCGTCGAGTGCGCGGCATCAAGTGCAGGCGCCCTGACCGGCGTCAACGCTCGAGGTCGCAATAGGCCTCGTGGATGAAGCGCGGAGTGCAGATCGCCAGGAACACCAGGTCGCTGGCGGCGAGGTTCGTGATCCGCTGCGAGACGCCGGCCGGGATCACGGCGATATCGCCCGGTCCCAGCTCGGCGACGGTGGCGGTGTCATCCGTGGCCTGGCCGCCGTCGTCGCTGCCTCCTCCGATCTCGACCAGGCCGCGTCCGCTGAGGATCACGTAGCGCTCGACGATGCCGTCGAGCCGATGACGGCGCGTCGTTGTCCTCGGGGGCACGCGGGCGCGGGCAACGGATAGTGCGGCATCCGCCGGGATGTTCAGGCACTCGGCGATGTAGCAGCCCTCCTCGAACCATGATTCCAGCCGGTCCGCGGCGCGGACGATCATCGCGGAAGGCGAATGGGGCGTCGTGGGGGGCATCAGCGGCTCGGCAGCGGCTGCGGCGTGGCCGCGTCGTCGCAGCCACGTTCGTATCGGTCGTAGCTTCGATGGTAGCGCCGCGCCGACGCTTTTCCGGCGCGACATCGTTCCGGTAGACTCGATCGCCGGCGCACAGCCGCGACATCGCCGGGAACACTGCCCCGGCACAGGAGAAAGAAACAGATGAGCCGCAATGAAGACCGCCCGCTGCCGACCACTGGCGAGATCCGCGAACACGTAACGCGCGCCGATCGCCGCCGACTGCTGAAGTCCGGCGCCGGTGCCGGGGCGATCGTCGGTGCCGGTGGGCTCGGAGTGGCGCAGCCGGCCGCGGCGCAGTGGACCAACGTCCCCGAGCGCGGCGCGCGACTGCGCGTGCTGCGCTGGAAGCGCTTCGTCCAGGGCGACGAGGACATGTGGGCGACCAACACCAAGAAGTTCAGCGAGAAGTACGAAGTCGAGGTCCGGATCGATGCCGAGGGCTGGGAGGACGTTCGTCCAAAGGCGGCTGTCGCCGCCAACGTCGGTAGCGGCCCGGACATCATCATCAGCACCTTCGAGGATGCGCACCAGTATCCGGACAAGCTGGTCGACGTCAGCGACGTCTGCAATTACCTCGGCAAGAAGTACGGCGGCTGGTATCCGGTGGCCGAAGCCTATGGCATGCATGCCGAGCGCGGCAGGAAGGGCAATTGGGTCGCCGTGCCGATGGGCGCGGCCGGCAACTGCCTCGTCTACCGCGACAGTCACGTCAAGGCGGCCGGCTTCGACTCGATCCCCAAGGACCTGCCGGGCTTCCTGAAACTGTGCCAGGCGATGAAGGCCAAGGGCACCCCGCCGGGATTCGCGCTAGGCAACGCCACGGGCGACGCCAACACCTGGTGTCATTGGCTGCTCTGGGCGCATGGCGGCAAGGTCGTCGATGACAAGAACAACGTCGTCCTCAACAGCCCCGAGACCGTCGCCGCCCTCGAATACGCCAAGCAGCTCTACGCGACGTTCGTCCCCGGCACGTTGTCGTGGCTCGATCCGAACAACAACAAGGCCTTCCTCGATGGCCAGTGCAGCATGGTGTTCAACGGGATCTCGGTCTACTACGCGGCCAAGACCTCGACCGATCCGAAGTTGAAGGAGATGGTCAGCGACATCCGGCACGCGAACATGCCGGTCGGCGTGACCGGCAAGCCGACCGAGCTCAACCTGTTCTTCCCGATGATGGTCTTTCGCTACACGAAGTTCCCGCGGGCGGCGAAGGAATACCTGCGGTTCATGATGGAACAGGAGCAGTACCTTCCGTGGCAGGAAGCGTCGATCGGTTACGTGACGCAGCCGCTGCGGGCCTACGAGTCGAATCCGATCTGGACCGTCGATCCGAAGCACACACCGTATCGCGACGCGATGAAGGTGATGCTTCCCAACGGCCACGACGGCGAGATGGGCTATGCGTCGGCCGCCGTCATGGCCGACTTCGTCGTGGTCAACATGATTGCCGAGGCCGCATCGGGCCAACGGTCGCCGAAGGAGGCCGCCGAGCGCGCCCACCAGCGGGCGCAGCGCTACTACAAGGTCTGATTCGGACCGATCCTGCTCGGCGGACAACGCCCGCCCCGCTACACAAGGGCCGGAACCCCCGCCCGCTACGTGGGGCCCGGAAACGCCGGCCCGCTACGGCTAGGGCCCGGAAACGCCGGCGCGCTACGGCTAGGGCCCGGACACGCCAGCCCATCCGCGGGACGGGAACGCCGGGCCCCGCTGCCCGGCACCCGCCCCGTCGACTCAGGTGTTGTAGTAGCGCTTGGCCCGGCGCTCGGCCTCGGCGGCGGCATCCTTGGCCGATTTCTGGCCGGTGCAGACCGAGGCGAACATGTCGACCACGATCCAGTCGGCCAGGCACGCAGCCGAGGCATAGCCGAGGCTTCCTGAGTAGCCGTGCGGCCGCATCCGCGCGACCACGCCCTTGAACGGGCCGGTCACGGGATTCGCCGCCCAGAACGCGTTGTCGTCGTAGGCCTTCAATGGGTGGCTGATGTAGCCCAGCGACGCCGCCTGCCACGGTTCGTACTGTTCGCGCTCCCACATGAAGCGCAGGTACTCCTTGGCCGCCTGCGGGAACTTGCTGTACTTGAACAGCATCGCCTGCGACAGCAGGTGCATCTCCGTCGGCTGGCCTATCGGGCCGATCGGCATCGGCGCGTGATCCATGTCGTTGGCCACGGCCTTCTTGTTCGGGTCCTCGGAGTTGCGGCCGGCGAAGTAGATCGAGATCCCGTTGGACGTCAACGAGATCTTGCCCTCGAGGAAGGCGTTGTTGTTCGAGACCCCGCTCCACGCCGCGCAGCCCTCGACGAAGGTCGCCGACAACTGCTGCATGTACTCGATCGCGCGGACCGTCTCGGGACTGTTGATGACGACCTTGTTGTTGTCGTCGACGAGTCGCCCGCCGAAGCCCCAGAGGATGTTGTGCATCCAGGTCTCGGAGTCACCGGTGGCGTGCGACAACGCGAAGCCCGGGGGATGGCCGATCTTCTGCAGCGCCTGGCAGAGCTTCAGGTAGTCGTCGGTCTTCGTCGGGAAGGTGTCGAACCCGGCCTCCTTGACCCACGACTTGCGGTAGTTGAGCAGGGCCCCGCCCGCTCCCAGCGGCAGCCCGATCCATTTGCCCTGGTTCGAGCCGTAGGTCCGGGCCGTCGGGAACCAGCCACCGTACTTCTTGTCGAGGTATTCGGCGAGGTCCGTCAGGTCGACGAGCTTGTCCGGATAGAGATGCGGGTCGTCGAGCCAGCCGACGATCACGTCGGGACCGGCGCCGACGTTGGCCGCGACCGCGGCCTTCGGCCTGACGTCTTCCCAGTTCTCGTGATCGGTCCGGACCTCGATCCCGTACTTCTCGATGAACTTCTTCGTGTTGGCCATCCACATGTCTTCGTCGGCCTGCACGAACCGTTTCCACCGCAGCACCCGCAGCCGGGCGCCTTTCTCGGGCTTGAATTCCAGTTGCTGCGCCGAGGCGCGGCGGGTCCACAACAGCGGCGCACCGATCACCGGTGCCGCCGCCGTCGTGCCGATCGCCTGCGCCATGCGGCGGCGCCGCGGCGACCGCAACGCGCGGTCGTCTTCGTTTCTCATCGGTGTCTCCCTTGTTGTGCCTGATGGAGCCGCCGCCGCGGGCACGCTGGCACCGCGGGTCGACGACCGTCGTTGGCCTGCTTCGGCCGCACGATCGCCTGCCCGCTCAGGCGGCGATCGGTTTCGTGACGCGGGGGCCTTCCGGATTTTCGACGCGTTCGAAGAAGCGACGCCCCGTCGTCTGGTTCTCGTAGATCGAGCCCTGGTGGCGTGCCGGCGGGAACGGCATCCGCGCTGGAACGTCCTTGAAGCGCGGGACCAGGGTCTCGTCGCCGGCGATCAGCCGGCGCTGGAAGTCGGCGTAGTCGGCGATGCCGAGCAGCGGGAAGGCATCGGCAGCCGTGACCTCGTAGAGCAGCAGACCGCGCGGGCGATCGGACAGGTTCTGCGCCGACCCGTGGACCGTGCGCACGTGATGGAACGAGCACGAGCCCGCCGGCCCTTCGCAGGCAACGGCCGAGCGGAAATCGAGGTCGCAGGCCGCCGGGTCGATGGCGCCGCAGAAGTAGCCGTCAGCGTCATGGTGGTCATAGACCGGTCCCTTGTGCGTGCCCGGCATGACGTACATCGCCCCGTTTTCGACCGTGGTGTCCTCGAGCATTACGGCGACGGCGAGGATGTCGTCGTTGCTGTGGGGATAGAACGCCCAGTCCTGGTGCCATTCGACCGGTGAACCGTAACGCGGGGACTTCAGGTTCAGTTTGGAACCATGGAGCCGAATAGCCTCGCCGAGCAACTGCTGCAACGCCTTGACCATCGTCGGCGAACGCAGGAAACGATCGAACACCGGGTGCACGACGTGCGGCTTCTTGATCCGCCGCACGCGCGGCGCGGCGGCCGTGTGCCCGGGCTCGAGGTCGTAGACGTCGTCGTGGGCCGAGACCGCGCGCGAACCTTCGACCAGGTCGTCCAGCACCCGCTTCATCTCGAGCCGGGTTTCGCGATCGAGCAGCCCTTCGACGACGATGGCGCCGTCGGCGTGGTAGCGGTCGACCTGGTCGGCGGTGATCGAGGTTCCGGTGCTCATGTTGTCCTTTCCGGTCTGAAGGTCCATGGAGCGGTCCGCTGGCGAACGGTGCGATGGAAGCGGTTCCATCGATGATATAACGGCTCCTCCCGGCGCCGTCAAGGGCTGGCGTCTTCGCTGCCCTGCAGCATCCAGCGCCCGCGCGCCGCACCGGCCGCCCACCGGATGTAAGCGTTACCATCGAACCCATGCCCGATCGGTCTCGACCGCGGCCCCCGACCGGGGGCCGCAACCGTCCCGGCGCGCCGCGGCCGCCGCGCGATCCGGCGCCAGGCTCGGGCCGGATGGCGGACGTCGCCCGTCTGGCCGGCGTTTCGATGGTCACGGTCTCGCGGGCGATCAACGAGCCGCAGAAGGTGGCGCCGGCGACGCTGGCCCGGATCACCGCGGCGATCGAGCGCATCGGGTACGTACCGAACCTGCTGGCGGGCAGCCTGGCGTCGAAGCGGACGCGGATCGTGGCCGCGCTCGTGCCGACGATCGCGAACTCGATCTTCTCCGAGACCGTCCAGGGGATGTCGGACGTCCTCGCCGGCGAGCACTATCAACTGCTGATCGGTCAGACCGGCTATGACGCCGCCGCCGAACACGGCCTGGTCACGGCGTTCGTCGGCCGCCGGGTCGACGGCCTGATCCTGACCGGTATCGATCACTCCAAGGCGACGCGACAGCAACTCCTGCGGGTCGACATGCCGGTGGTCGAGACCTGGGACCTGACGCCGTCGCCGATCGACTGCGTCGTCGGATTCTCCAACCGTGACGCCGGTCAGGCGATGACGCGATACCTGCTGGGACGCGGCTATCGCCGCATCGCGTTCGTAGGCGGGGCCGACGACCGCTCGAGCAGTCGCCGCGCAGGCTGGCGTGCCGCCCTCGCCGCAGCCGGACTGGGCGAGGGCCCGTGGTTGGAACTGCCGCCGCCGGCCACGGTCGTCGCCGGCCGCGAGGCGATCGATGCCCTGATCGCGCGCGCCCCGGATCTGCGTGCGGTGTTCTTCAGCAACGACGCGCTGGCGCTCGGTGCGTTGCTTCAGTGCCAGCGGCGCGGCTGGGCCGTGCCCGACCGGATCGCGATCGCCGGCTTCACCGACACCGAACTGGCGGCGGAATTCAATCCGGCGCTGACCACGGTCCATGTCCGCGGCCGCGAGATCGGCGAGCTGGCGGCGCGCACCGTGCTTGCCCGGATCGAGGGTCGCGGCGACTTGAACGCCGTGGTCGACGTCGGCTACTCGATCGTCGGCCGCGCGAGCGCCTGAGACGCCTTCGAGCGCTCGGATGCGGGGCGCCTGCTGGCGGCCGCCGCGGAGCCGTGGATGACGCCCGTCCATCCGTCGATGGTTCGAACCCGACCCCTGGCCACGATAGCCTTCGGGTGACGCCAAGGTCTCAGGTTCGAAGATGCTACCGATCGTCAGTCTCATCTATTCCAGCACAGCGGCTCCGGATTTCGACGAAGCCGAGCTGCCGCAGATCCTCGCCAGGAGCCGCGCCGACAACAGCTGGCTCGGCGTCACCGGTATGCTGCTCTACGCCGACCGCAGCTTCTTGCAGGTGTTGGAAGGCAGGTCGACGATCGTCGACGCACTCGTCGAGCGGATTGCCCGGGATCCGCGCCATCGGCGAATGACCGTGATCGTTCGCGAGCCGATCATCGCCCGCTTGTTCAGCGACTGGACCATGGGCCATCCACGGATCACCCGCTCGGAGCTGGCCGGCATCGAAGGCGATGGCCACGCCCCGGGTGCAAGCGCGAGTCTTCAGGCGCTCGGTGCAGGTCGCGCCAGGAAATTGCTGCATGCCTTTGCCGCGGGGCGCTGGCGCACGCGACTCGCGACTCGCAAGTCGGCGGTTGCCGAAACGTCGGCAGCCTGAGCGATCGAGCCAGGGCGGGCGTCCAACGCCGGCGCCCGGCGTCCGACGCCGCTGCCCGGCGTCCGATTCACTCCTTGACGGCGCCCGTCATCCCGGCGACGTAATACTCGACGAAGAACGAGTACAGGATGGCCACAGGGATCGAGCCGAACAGCGCCCCGGCCATCAATGATCCCCAGTGGTAGACGGCGCCCTCGACCAGCTCGGTGACCACGCCCACGGGCACGGTCTTGACCTCGGAGGACGAGACGAAGGTCAGCGCATAGATGAACTCGTTCCACGACAGGGTGAACGCGAAGATCCCGGCCGAGATCAGCCCCGGGACTGCCAATGGCAAAACGATCCGGGTCAGGATCTCCCAGCGCGATGCGCCGTCGATCAGCGCGCACTCCTCGAGCTCGAACGGAATCGACCGGAAATACCCCATCAGCAGCCAGGTGCAGAACGGGATCAGGAACGTCGGGTAGGTGAGGATCAGCGCGAGCCGCGTGTCGAACAGCTGCAGCTTGAACACCATCGCGGCCAGCGGGATGAACAGGATCGACGGCGGCACCA
>JBEVJQ010000025.1:0-2805 GCA_040510055.1 Burkholderiaceae bacterium
GCTGGGGCCCGGACTAAGAGGTTGCGGCTCAACTCGTCTAGCACCGTCGCGGCATCCTTCGGCGTCGCTCGAAGCGCCTGCATCTCGGCCGCCGCCGAGAGGGGCGCGAGCCATTCGCGGATCCGATCCTGCAAGACCGCTTCGAACAGGGCACGCTTGTCCTGATACCGGGAATAGAGAGTCGGCTTGCTGACGCCGGCGGCTTCCGCCACCGCGTCGATAGAGGTGCCGTCGAAGCCGCGCTCAATGAACAGCCGGGTGGCGACCTCCACGATGCGTGCCTCGCGCCGAGCGGCTTCCTCGCGCGTCGGTCGACCGCCTGTACCACGCTTCGCCGTCGACTCGGGCTCGGCGGTCGCTGCCATCGTCGTGCTCCTTGTCATGCCTCATGCCGTCATATATCGATACCTTACCGTATCGTATTGATGTTGGCCACCATCATGGACGCTCGACCCAGCGACCTTCCCCAGACCGGAACCTCGACCGCTACCACAATCGCCGCTGGCGGTCCCGCGCTGGCCTCCCCGGGGGGCCGGACCGCCGGGCCGGCGCCAAAGCGTCGAAAGGCGCGCGTGATCGTCCCGGTCCTACTCCTTGCCGCCCTGGGTGGGGGCGGGACCTACGGCTGGCACTGGTGGACCGTCGGCCGTTTCCTGGAGACCACCGAGGACGCCTACCTACAGGCCGACAAGGTGACGGTCGCACCGCGCATCGCTGGCTACGTCGCCGAGGTGCTGGTCGGGGACAACCAGCCGGTGAAGGCCGGCGACGTGATCGCGCGCCTCGACGACCGCGAGTACCGGGTGATGCTCAAGCAAGCCGAGGCCGAGGTCGGGAAGAGCCGTGCCCAGCTGCTGGGGACCGCCGCCGCCATCCTGCAGCAGCAGGCGCAGGTCGCCTCGGCTAAGGCGGAGGTCGAGAACACCGATGCGGCGCTCGACTTCGCCGGCAAGGAATATACCCGCTACCAGAACCTGCTGCAGACCGGCTCGGGCACGGCACAGCGCCAGCAGCAGGCGGACTCCGACCTGCGCCAGAAGCGAGCGGCGCACGACAAGTCCGTCGCCTCCCTTGAGGCGGCCAAGAAGCAGGTCGACAGCCTGAGGGCACTGGAGGGCAGTGCCCGCGCGAGTCTTGAGGCCGCGCAGGCAAAAGTGGAGCAGGCCCAGCTCAACCTCAGCTACACAACCATCGTCGCGCCCATCGACGGCACGGTCGGCGACCGCTCGCTGCGCGTCGGCCAGTTCGTATCGGCCGGTACCGGCCTGCTAACCGTGGTGCCGATGGGTCGCGACATCTACCTCGTAGCGAATTTCAAGGAGACCCAGACCGGGCAGATGCTGGAGGGCCAGCGCGCGACCTTCACCGTCGACGCGCTGGGCGACCACGAGTTCGAGGGGCGGATCGAGAGTTTCTCACCCGGCACCGGCGCGCAGTTCGCCCTGCTGCCGCCCGAGAACGCCACCGGCAACTTCACCAAGGTCGTGCAGCGCGTGCCCGTGCGGGTCGCCCTCGACGAGGCCGATCCGATGCTTGGCCGCCTGCGCCCGGGTCTCTCGGTCGAAGCCACCGTTCATATCAATGACGCCGTCGAGCCGGTGAAGCCCCGCAGTCATCGACCCGCCCAAGCCCTCGTCAGCGAGGCTCTCCCCCAATGAGCGTCGTGCCGGCCGCGGGCAGGCCCGAGGTCAAGGCGAGCGCACGCGACTGGCTCGCGGTGTTTGGCGCGATCCTCGGCGCGTTCACCGCCATCCTCGACATTCAGATCACCAACGCATCGCTCGCCGACATTCAGGGGGCGCTGGGCGCCTCGACCGAGGAAGGCAGCTGGATCTCGACCGCCTATCTGATGGCCGAGATCATCGTGATCCCGCTCACCGGCTGGCTCTCGTCGGTGATCGGCCTGCGCCGCTATCTGTCCGTGAACACGATGCTGTTCACCGCCTTCTCGCTCGCCTGCGCGCTCTCGACCTCGCTCTCGCAGATGATCCTGTTTCGCGCCGGCCAGGGCTTCACCGGCGGCGTGCTGATCCCGACCGCCATCGTCATCGTGCGCACGCGCCTGTCGAAGAGCCAGCAGCCGATCGGCATCGCGTTGTTCGGGCTAACCGCGACCTTCGCGCCAGCTATCGGCCCGACGGTGGGCGGCTGGCTCACCGACAACCTGTCCTGGCACTACATCTTTTACCTGAACCTGATCTTCGGCCCGCTCGCCGCCGCGATCCAGCTCGGCGCCTTCGACAACGTGCCGGCGCGCTGGGCCGAACTCTTCAAGGGTGACTGGATCGGCATAGGCCTCATGGCCACCGGCCTGCCGGCCCTGACCTACGTGCTGGAGGAGGGCCAGCGCAAGGACTGGTTCGGCTCGCAGATCATCGTGAACATGTCGCTGCTGGCGGCGGCCGGCATCACCGGCTTCATCGTCCGCGAGCTCACGACCGAGCGCCCGTTCATCAACCTGCGGGTCCTGGCCAATCGCTCGGTCGGCGGCGCCTGCGTGCTGATGACCGTGCTGGGCGCGGTCTCGTTCGGGTCGATCTACATCATCCCGGTCTACTGCGCGCAGATCCAGGGCTACAACGCCCAGCAGATCGGCTACGTGGTGATGTGGTCGGGCCTGCCGCAGCTCGTCCTCTTCCCGATGATGCCGCTGCTGATGCGGACCTTCGACGCCCGGGTGCTGGTGGTCACCGGCACGCTGTTCTTCATCGCGAGCTGCTGGATCAACGTCGGCCTGACCCACGATGTCGGCGCCGACCAGCTGATCCTGCCGCAGCTGATGCGGGCCGTCGGCCAGCCGCTCTT
>JBEVJQ010000026.1:0-3192 GCA_040510055.1 Burkholderiaceae bacterium
GGCCGCGGTAAGTCCGACTGGTTGCCGACGCATCACGGCTACCAGTTCCCGCAATACGTTGCCGACTGCGTGACGCTGCTCGCGCGTCTCGGCGTCGAGCGGGTCGCGTGGGTCGGCACTTCGATGGGAGGACTGATCGGGATGATGATCGCCGCGATGGCAGATCCCCCGATCAGGTGCCTGGTCGTCAACGATGTCGGGCCGGCGGTCGGTCGCGCCGGCCTCGAGCGGATCGCGCGCTATGCCGGCGCGCAGGCCGCGTTCGACACCTTCGAGGCCGCCGTCGATTACGTTGCCCAGATCTCGTCCACGTTCGGACCGCTGTCGCGCGACGACTGGCGCGAACTGACCCGTCACGTCGTGACGGAGAAGGACGGCCGGTGGCGATTGCACTATGACGAAGCAATCGGTCGTGCGACGCGCGAGGCGATGGCGCACAAGGTCGTGCCCGACCTCTGGCCAATGTGGAATGCGATCACTGTGCCGACGCTGGTGTTGCGCGGCGCCGAGTCCGACTTTCTCGAGGGCGAGACCGCGCGCCAGATGACCACGCGCGGCCCGCGCGCAAAGCTGGTCGAGTTCGAAGGCGTCGGCCACGCGCCGTCTCTGCTGCCAGCTGACCAGATCGGCGCGATCCGTAATTTCCTGCTGCAGAACGAGGAGTGACCATGGCGATAAAGCGACTGCAAGTCGGTGCCAGGATGTCCCAGGCGGTGATCCACAACGGCACCATCTACCTGGCAGGGCAGGTTGCCGACGATCCTGACGAGGACGCCGGGGGCCAGACCCGCCAGATTCTTGCCACGATCGACGGGCTGTTGGCCGAGTGCGGCAGCGAAAAGACCCGGATCCTGTCGGCGCAGATTTTCCTTGCCGACATCGGCGACTTCGCGGCGATGAACGCAGTCTGGGATCAGTGGGTGCCGGCCGGCCACACGCCGGCCCGGGCCACGGTGGAATCGAAGCTGGCGACTCCGAAGTACAAGGTCGAGATCAAGGTCGTCGCGGCCACGGCGGACTAGCGGCGCGTCAGCGAGCTGGAGACGAGGGCAGTGGCGCCTAGGGCGATTTGCCCTCGCCGTAGTTCACCCTCGCGTAGTTCACCGTCGCGTAGCTCACCCTCGCCGTAATTGCGCCGCAGGTCAGACCTCGATCAGGCGCCGAGCGCCGTTGTAGCGATCGCGCCAGTAGCGCTGGTCGAGCGAGTCCAGCCGAACCAGGCTGCCGGTCGACGGCGCATGGACGAAGCGATTGCCGCCGACATAGATGCCGACGTGCGACCAGGCCCGCCGGTTGGTGTTGAAGAACACCAGGTCGGACTCGCGCAGTCCGCCGCGGCCGATCTGCCGGCCGTGCTCGCTGATCAGCCGGCTGGTCCGCGGCAGCTTGAGACCCGTTGCCTCGCGGAAGACGTGGGTCACGAGGCCACTGCAATCGAAGCCGTCGTCGGGGTCGTCGCCTCCCCAGTGGTACGGCACGCCGATCAACGCCATGGCCCGGACCACGACTTCGGCGCCAGCGGCCTCGCCGACTCGGACCGCGTTGCCGCCCGGCCGCGATCGGCCGGCGGTCGCCGATCGTGGCCGAACGGGCTGAGGCCCGGCGCAACCGGCGAGCCAGAGCGGCAGGCCGAGCAGGGTCGCGGCAGCCGCTCTTCGGCCGGTAAACGCCATTCGATCGTCGGCGTCGGTCATCGGAGACAAGCTAGTGAAGAATTGAGACACTGTCAAAGCCCCGCGAAAAGGTCATGTCGTCGCCTTCCAACGCCGTTGCGCTCGAATCGGCCACCCCGGCCACCGGCCGTCCAACGGCGCCTCCCGCACGCGGAGCCGAGCGTGCAGCCGCGGGTCGAGCCGAGCGCGCAGCCGCAGGTCGAGCCGAGCGCGCAGCCGCAGGTCGAGCCTTGGGCGGGGCCCCGGGTCGATCCGATGCCGCAGCCCCGGGTCAAGCCGACGGCACAGCGGCGTCACGAGCCAACCGGTCCGGCGCTCCGACACCGCTGATCGCCCTGATCGCGCCCACGGCCGATCGGATCGGGGCGCTGCGCGCCGCGATCGGCGACACCTACCGTTTCGCCGAGTACTCGACCGGTGAGCAGGCCTGGGCGGCGATGCAGTTCGGCTCCCGGTTCGCCGCGGTGATCTGCAGCCAGTCGCTGTCCGGGATGGACGGTGCCGAGTTGGTGACCCGGTTCCGGCAGTCGCGCGACCCCGCGCTGCGGCATCTGCCGGCATGCCTGGTCGCGGACACGATCGACGAGGTTGTCCGACAGCGGGCGCGCAAGGCGGCGGTCCAGTACCTGGCGGCCTTCGACCGGTCGCTGACCGATGTCGCGCCGTGGCTGGCCGAGAAGCTGGCCCCGCCCGATTCGCGCGCCTCTTCCAGCCGCCGCAGCGCCGCGCTCCGCCAATGGGCAATGGGTCATCGCCGCCTCGATGACGCGACTCGTGCCGGACTGACGATCGTCCGTCTGGCAACCGAAGGGCTCGGTGATGTCGCGAAGGTGCCGAAGGCGGCCGGGGTCACCGACGATTCCATACTCGCCGAGTCGTACAACACGATCTGGCTGTCCCTCGACCGGCCGCTCGCGTTGATGCCGCGGGCGGCGATGCGGCTGGCGCTGGGTTGCATCGAGGCCGGGGCCAGTAGCGCCGGGTCGATCTCGATCGCCTATGCCCCGATGGTCGTGCTCGATCAGGACACTTACGATCGACTTCAGACGTTGGCGGGCGCCACGCCGCCCGCCGCGGGTCACGTGCAGATGGTCACCCATCACTGGCAGGCACGGCTGCCCTTCGAGCTGGTGCGCGTTCTGTCGCTGTGAAGCCGCCCGCCGCTCAGGCGATGACCGCGGTCGATGGACCGCTCGACCCCGCGCGCCGACACGCGGGCCAATTGCGCGGTCCGACTGCGCGGTCCGACTGCTCGGTCCGACCGCGCGGTCCAACTGCGCGGTCCCGGCTTCGGGCGCCGACTCCTCGAGCCAGCGCGTCGATTCGTCACGCATCGGCTCGCGCGCCGGCGATTTTCCCCCACAATGCGCCTGTCGCGGCGGTCGAGGGCGACATCGGCGGGGCTGCCGGCTCGATGTCGTCCGGTCGCGGAACAGGGACAAGGGGAGATCAATGGATTACCGCGATTTCCATCGGCGTACGATCGCCGACCCGGAACGGTTCTGGGGCGAGCAGGCCG
>JBEVJQ010000027.1:0-3062 GCA_040510055.1 Burkholderiaceae bacterium
GACCTGACGCTGCACGGCGTCACTGAACCGTACCGGATGCTGACCGCCCGGGCCGAGTATCGCCTGCGCTTGCGCGCCAACAACGCCACGACCCGGCTGACCCCACTGGCCATTGCAGCCGGCTGCGTTGCCCCCGAGCGTGCGGGTTGGTTTGCACGGCGCGAGGGCGAACGCCGCCGGATCGAGGCGTTGCTCGATCGAAGCGCCTCATCGCGCGAGTTCGGCCGAGCAGTCGGCGCCGGGAGAGGGGCCGAAGCCCGATCGTTGCGCGAGTGGTTGCGCTTGCCCGAGGTGACGCTCGCGACAATGGCACCGTGGATTGGCGAAATCGCCTGTGACGACGCCGGCCTATGCGAGGAGATCGAGGAGGACGCCACTTACGCCCCCTACCTCGCGCGGCAAGACGCCGAACTGCGCGATCTGCGCGCGAGCGAAATGTTGCCATTGGACGACGCTCTCGATTTCTCGGCAGTTCCGGGGCTTTCCAAGGAAATGGCGGAGCGGCTGACGAAGACACGCCCGGCCACGCTCGGCGCGGCGGGCCGGGTGCCGGGGATCACCCCGGCGGCGCTCGCAGTGCTGCTGGTTCACGCGTCGCGAGGGCGACGGGCCAAAGGCGAGTCTTGGTGATAGACGGTGAAGTGGCGGCGAAGGCGTGGCTTCGGGGAGCGCTCGGCTGCGACACGGTGTGCATGGAGCGGCTGGAGCGGTTCGTTGGGTTGCTGCTTGAAGAGAACACCCGGCAGAACCTGGTAGCCGCTAGTTCCCTGGCCGAGGTCTGGACCCGCCATATTGCCGACAGTGCCCAACTCGCCGCCCTGGATCCGGGAGTGGGTCCATGGCTCGACCTGGGAACGGGCGCCGGCTTTCCCGGACTGATCGTGTCGCTGCTCCGGCCCGGACAGCACATCCTCGTCGAAAGCCGTGCGCGGCGCGCGGACTGGCTCCGGCGAGCGGCGGGCGCGCTCGGCGCGGCAAACGCAACGGTCGTCGAAGCGCGTGTCGAGCGGGTCGCGGCGTTTGCGGCCGGGACGATATCGGGTCGCGCGTTCGCTCCGTTGGACCGACTTCTCGCGCTCGCCAAGCCGTTTTCCACACGCGAAACGCGTTGGTTGTTGCCCAAGGGGCGAAACGGATTCAAGGAACTGAGTGCTATGCCAAAAACCATTCGGACGATGTTCCACGTGGAACCAAGCCTGACCGATTGCGAGGCGGCTATCCTCGTCGGCCGCGGAGTTCCCGACGTTTCCCCGAGCAGGAGTGTCCGATGATCCGCATAACCATCGCCAATCAGAAAGGCGGGGTGGGCAAGACCACCACGGCAATCAATCTCGCCACCGCGCTCGCTGCCACCGGATCGCGCACGCTTCTGGTCGATCTCGATCCCCAGGGCAACGCCTCGACCGGGATCGGGGTCGGGCCGGCCGACCGCGAGCGCTCCAGCTACGACCTGCTGGTCGATGGCCGTCCGCTCGTCGAGGTGGCCCGACCGACTCGCATCCCCGGACTCGACCTGGTCCCGGCCACGGTCGATCTGTCAGGCGCAGAGGTCGAGCTGGTGGGAATGTCGGAGCGGACCGATCGGCTCAAGGCCGCGCTGCGCCATGCGCCCGACTACGACATCTGCCTGATCGACTGTCCGCCATCGCTGGGGCTGCTGACGGTCAACGCGCTGTCGGCCGCCGACACGCTGCTGGTTCCGCTGCAATGCGAGTTCTTTGCGCTCGAGGGACTCAGCCAGTTGCTCAAGACGGTCGAACAGCTCCAGCAGCGGGTAAATCCGTCGCTAAGCATCCTCGGCGTCGTCCTGACGATGTTCGATCGGCGCAACCGCCTGACCGACCAGGTGGCCGACGACGTTCGCGACTGCCTTGGCGATCTGGTGTTCGGCACCGTGATCCCGCGCAACGTCCGCTTGTCCGAAGCGCCGAGCCACGGCCTGCCGGCGCTGGTCTACGATCACGGCTGCGCCGGATCGCAGGCCTACATCGCTCTCGCCCGTGAACTGGTCGCGCGGCTGCCGGCACAAAGGATCGCGGCATGAAGGACCATGAGCTGATTCGCATCGCCGTGCCGCAACCCGAGCGGCCGGCGCCATCGCCGGCCAAGCGCCGTCCCTCGGCGTTAGGCCGCGGGCTCGGCGCGCTGATCGGGGAAACCAGGCGAGAGGAGCCCGTGGCACCGCCCGCCGCCGTCGCAACCACGCCCGCCGCGTTGGCGTCTAACCCGGCGGCTCCCGAAGGCGGACTCTCGCTGCTGGCGATTGCCGACATCGAGCCGCATCCAAGCCAGCCGCGCCGCCATTTCGACGAGGCGGCGCTCGACGAGCTTGCCCAGAGCATTGCCGCACGCGGGGTCATCCAGCCGATCATCGTTCGACCGCTGCCATCGGGCCGCTACCAGCTGGTCGCCGGCGAGCGCCGCTGGCGCGCGGCGCAACGCGCGCGGTTGCATGAAATCCCGGCGCTGGTCCGCGTGCTCGACGAGCGCGAGGTGACGACGCTGGCGCTGATCGAGAACCTCCAGCGCGAAGATCTCAGCCCGGTCGAGGAGGCGCACGCCTACCAGCGGCTCAACGAGGAAGAGGGCCTGTCGCAAGCCGAAATCGCGAAAATGGTCGACAAGTCGCGCAGCCACGTCGCCAACCTGATGCGGTTGCTGGCGCTGCCGGGCGAGGTCCAGGCGATGCTCGGGGACGGCCGGCTGTCGATGGGCCACGCGCGCGCGCTGATCAACGTTCCCGATCCGGCGGCGCTTGCCCACGAGGCCGCGACCCGCGGGCTGTCGGTGCGCGAGGTGGAACGCCTCGCGCGCAAGGCCTTGCGGCAAGGCTCGGGCGACGGCGCCGAACCAACCGTCCGCCGCGCTCGCTCCGAGCGGGATCCGGAAGGCTCCTCGGACATTGCGGCGGTGCAGAGCCACCTGGAGGATTTTCTCGGGCTCAAGGTGACGATAAACGCCGAAGCCGACCCCCGATCCGGCTCGATAACGCTGCGCTACCGCACGCTCGACCAGCTCGACCTGATCTGCCAGCGGCTCACCGGCGGCGGCATCTGAGGCCG
>JBEVJQ010000028.1:0-4882 GCA_040510055.1 Burkholderiaceae bacterium
CGTCGGGCGTACTACGACGACAACCGCCGCCTCGTGGAGTTGGCGGTCAGCATCCATCCACCGGACAGCTTCGTCTACAGCCTCAAGCTCGAGCGCCACGACGGCAGTCGCGGCGCTCGCGAACTGTGATCGAGACCTCGAAGACATCGAAAACCAGGAGACATAGATGACCCCAGCCTCAGTGCGCCCCGCGCGCCCCCTGCACCACCGAACGGCCCGATCCCCGGGTCCCGTTTCGCGGCTGACGCCGGCACTCGCCCGGAGACTCGCCGCAACGGTCGCCCTGAGCTTCGCGGTGACCGCGCTGCTGGCGGCGAACGACGCACGGGCCGCTTTTCCCGAGCGCAGCGTCAAGATCGTCGTCCCCTACTCGGCCGGCGGAGGCACCGACATCATCGCGCGGCGCCTCGCCGAGCGGCTGCACCCGCGCCTTGGCCAGACGGTGATCGTCGAGAACCGGGTCGGCGCCAACGGCATCATCGGCAGCGAATACGTCGCCAAGTCGCCGCCCGACGGCTACACCTACGTCCTCGTCGTCAACTCGCACCTGATCAATCCGCTGGTCACGCGTCGGATGCCCTACGACACGTTCAAGGACTTCGCGCCGGTGACGATGGTCGCGAAGTCGCCGCTGGTGTTCGTCAGTCGCGCCGATCTGCCGGTCGACTCGCCGAAGGCCTTGGCGGAGATGGTCCGAAAGGATCCACATGGCAAGTTCACCTACGGCAGCTCCGAGAGCATGACGCGGCTGGTCGGCGCAATGTACGTGAGCGCGCAGAAGCTCGACATGGTTCACATCGGCTACAAGGGCGGCGCGCCGCTGATGACCGACATCGCCGGCGGCCAGGTCACCGTCGGCGTGACCAGCGTCCTCACCGCAAAGCAACTGATCACCGCCGGCAAGCTGCGCGCGATCGGATTGACCGGCGACCGGCGGTCGCCGGTGCTGCCCGATGTGCCGACGATGGGCGAAGGCGGCCTCAAGCAGTTCGACGACGTCTACACGTCGTACAGTCTCTACGCCCCGGCGGCCACGCCGCGGGCCGAGCTCGAGCGGATACAGCAGGAGATCGCCGCCTTCGTCGCTGCGCCGGAAATGAAGGAGATCCTCGCCGAACAGGCCGCCACCGGGGTCGCGAATCCCGTCGCCGAGTTCACGGCCCAGGTCGAGCGTGATGCCGCGTTCTGGGCCCGACTCGCGCGCGAGATCGACCTGCAACCGGAATGACAACGCACCAGATGAAGCCGGCCTCGACAATGGGTTTCGACTGGCACTCGACAATGGACTACAACAGGGACTCGCAGATGGACACACCCGTCACCTACCCCCACGGCTGGAATCGTGCCGACATCGAGCGCGATCCGGACTGGATCTTCCACCTGACCCCGGCACAGATCGCCGACTTCGAGCAGGCGCTGGCGCATGCCCGCAGCCTCGGCAAGCCGATGCTGGCGCTGTCGCGCGCCGATTTTCCGATCGGCGGCGACGCCCTCGCCGTACTGCGGGCGGCGATCGGCGAAACACAGATCGGCCGCGGCTTCCAGGTCTTGCGTGGCTTCCCCGTCCACAATTGGACCGTAGACGACATCCGACTGTTCTTCTGGTGCGTCGGGCTGCAGATGGGCGTGGCCCGGCCGCAGGGCAAGGACAGCAAGCTCCTCAACGACGTTCGCGACATCGGCGTCGACTATCGCAGCGCGACCGGTCGCGGCTATTCGTCACGCTCGGCACTGGACTTCCATGCCGACGGCAGCGACCTCGTCGGCCTGATGTGCATCCGCACCGCGCGCTCCGGCGGCACGAGCCTGATCTCCAGTTCGATCCGCGCCTACAACGAGGTCCTGCGGACGGCGCCGGACCTGGCACACGAACTCGCCGGCCTGTTCGTCTACGGCCGGCAAGGCGAGCAGGCGCCCGAGGAACCGCCTTACTACGAGGCGCCGGTCGTCGGCTGGAAGGATGGCCGCTTCGCCTGCCGCCACATTCGCAATCACATCAACACCGCGCAGCGCGTGTTCCCCGAGATCCCCCGGCTGACGGACCGGCAACGGGCGGCGCTCGACCTGTTCGACGCAACGCTGGCGCGCGAGGACCTCTGCTTCGACATGTCGTTCGAGCCCGGCGACATCCAGCTGATCAACAACCATATCGTCCTCCATTCGCGGACCGACTACGAGGACCATGACGAGCCGGAGCGCAAGCGCCACCTGCTGCGGTTGTGGATCGCGTTGCCGCAGGGCCAGGCACTCCCGGACAACTGGGCGGCGGCCTACAAGGACACGTTGCCGCGGGCCGTGCGCGGCGGCTTTCGCGGTGTCGGCATCACGCCCGAGATCCGCGCATTCGAGGAGCGGCTGGCCGCCGAGCATGGAATGCGCCTCGACATCTATCGCGACCTCGAGCAGCACCGCAGCGCGCAGCCGGGCGAGCCGCGGAACCAGAACCAGAAGGAGCCCGCATGACCGCCCCCACTACCGCCCTTGCTACCACTTCCTCGTCGGGCACCAGGTTGCGCGCCGCGCTGTCGCGAGGCAAGCTCGTCGCCGCCCCCGGCATCTACGATCACGTCTCGCTCAAGGTCGCCGATGCGATGGGCTTCGATGCCCTCTACATGACCGGCTACGGCACAGTTGCCTCGCACCTCGGCCTGCCCGATGCCGGCCTGGCCAGCTATACCGACATGGTCGATCGCGTCGCCTCGTTCTGCGCGCTGGCGAAGACACCGATCGTCTGCGACGCCGACACCGGCTACGGCGGCCTGCTCAATGTCGCGCATACGGTCCGCGGCTACGAGCAGGCCGGTGCTGCCGGCATCCAGCTCGAGGACCAGGAGTTTCCGAAGAAGTGCGGCCACACGCCAGGGCGGCGCGTGATCCCGACCGATGACATGGTTCGCAAGATCGAGGTCGCCGTCGAGGCGCGACGCGGCGACATGCTGATCGTGGCCCGGACCGATGCGCGCACGACACTGGGCCTCGACGAGGCGCTGGCCCGGATGGCGCGCTACTCCAGTGCCGGTGCCGACATCCTGTTCGTCGAGTCGCCCGAATCGGAAGACGAACTGGCGCAGATCGCCGCGGCCTTCGACAAGCCGGTGCTGATCAATGTCGTGGAGGGCGGACGCACGCCGGTACTCCCGGCCGCGCGACTCGAAGCCCTGGGGTTCGCGCTGGCGATCTATCCGGCCGCGGGCTTCCTGGCGGCGGCGCAGGCGCTGCACCAGCAGTACGCGCACCTGCGCGAGACCGGCAGTTCAGTCGGCGGACCGGTGCCCCTCTACGACTTCATGGCCTTCAGCAAGCTCATGGGGTTCGAGGACGTCTGGGAGTTCGACCGCCGCCACGCTGAGGCCTGATCGGCCCGCCGTCGCGGCCGGCGGCGATGTCGCTCGCGAGCACGGCGAGCGCAATCCCTCCGGTCAGCAGCAGGCCTCCCAGGCCGAACGGTCCGCCCGATCCGCCATGCGTGCCGCCGACGGCACGACCCGTGGTCGCAGCGGCACCGTCGCCGCTGCCAGCGGGATCGGCCGCCGGGCCGCGAGCGACCGCTGCGCCCGATTGGGCCCGGGCCTCGGCCTTCGGTGGCGCGCGGCGCAGGCCGGGCGAACCTTCGTCGGGGACATCGTCGGGACCCGTGGCCACGCTGTCGGCCATTTCGGCCCCCCGGTGACCGAGCGGAAGCTCGGGCCCGGTGGTGGTGTCGCGGGCCGTCTGATGCTCCATCTCGGCGTTCAATTCGCCGCCGGTCACGATGAAGGCCACCATGATCCAGAGCCAGGTCATGAAGCCGATGATCGCGCCGAGCGATCCATAGGTCTCGTTGTACGACCCGAAGCGCGAGACATACCACGAGAACAGGGTCGACGCGATGAAGGCGACTATCAGCGCGACGATCGCCCCGGGCGTGATCCAGCGCCAGCTCGCATCCTCGCGACTCGGTCCCCAGCGGTAGAGCGCCGACAACGCCGTGATCGCCGCCAGCGCGAGTACCGCACCGCTCGCGAGTTGCACCCACACGCCGGTGCTGCCACCGAGGCCAATGATGTCGAGTACCGCCGGCAGCAACAGCATCACGCCGATCAGCGCGAGCAGCAGCACGATGGCGCCGAGGGTAAAGGCGAGCGAGGTCAGCGTGAGTTTCACGAAACCGCGCTTCTCGGTCTCGCCGTAGGCGACGTTCATCGCCTCGAGCAGCGCTTTCATCCCGGCGTTCGCGCTCCAGAGTGCGATGCCGACCGAAATCGCGAGGGCAAATCCGAGCCGCGTTTCCGCCTGGCCGGCGATCCGACCGAGTTGTTCGTCGAGAATCTGGCGACCGCCGTCGGGCAGATACGACTGGATGAACGCCAGGTGTTGCTGGGCGCTGGCCGGGTCGTTGAACAGACCATAGATGGAGATCAACGCCGTCAGCGCCGGCACCATCGCCAGCAACAGATAGAAGGTCGTGCCGGCGGCGACCAGCATGATCCGGTTCTGGTCGAAGTTCTTGTAGACGCGGGTCAGAATGGAGCGCCAACCGCGAAGCGGGATGTCGAGTGGCTTCTCCGCATGGCGGCCGTGGGGATCAGCCACGGCCGTCCTCCGGTCGAAATCTGCGGCCGGCGTTCGGGGCATGGTTGCGGTCGTCATTGGTCTGCTCCGTGAATCGTCTCGGTGGTCGTTGTCTCGATCGTGGATCGTCGCGTTGAGCAAGCACCGATCCCGGTGGCCCCGTCCGCCTTCAACGCCGATGAGCACCGTCCGCCTTCAACGCCGATGAGCACCGCCCGTGACGACGATCGGTCGACCGAACAGCTCGATTGCGGTCGCCGCGACGCGTCCGGTGTCGATCCAGGCGAAGCCGCCGACGCCGACGGCGCCCACGACGGGCAACCAGCGCGAG
>JBEVJQ010000029.1:0-7108 GCA_040510055.1 Burkholderiaceae bacterium
TGAAGCCCGACGCACCGATCGGCACTGCCGTCAGCCGGTGGTCGAGCGATGGCGGCGGCATCAGGTCCGGCAGGGCATACCCTGGGGGCGGCGTCACATCCGGCCGGGCATGCCCTCGGGCCGGTACGAGTCCGGCCCCCGCCGCGTAGACCAGGCGCCAACCGCGACCGGTCAGTTCGTCGAGTCGTTGCCGGTCGCCGCCGCTTCGGATCCATGGCTGCGGCATCGGCGTGCCTACGGCCGGATGCTTCTCGGGCGACAGGCAGCCGACGCTGAGCGCCGGCTGCACGCTCTGCCTCGGTTGCGACCGGACGACGCCACCGCAGGCCTCGAGCAGGCCGGCGTCGCGCGCCCGCGCCTTGACGAGGTCGCGCTCGCCGACCAGCTGCCCGATCGCCTTGATCCGCGTGGTCAGCTCGATCACGTGCTGCCTGCGCTCGGCGCCATAGCTGTCGAGCAAGGAGTCGCCGGCCTCGCCACCGAGCACCGCTGCGAGCTTCCAGGCCAGGTTGGCGACGTCGCGGATCCCCTGGCACATCCCCTGGCCGAGGAACGGCGGCTGCTGGTGCGCGGCGTCGCCGGCGACGAAGACGCGCCCGCAGCGCCAGTCATCGGCGACGAGTGCATGGAAGCGGTAGCTCGCCTGGCGCCAGAGTTGCCCATGACGCGGCTCGATCCATCGTGACAGCAGCGCCCATGTCCGCTCCGGCATGGCCACCTCGGCCGGATCCTCGCCGTCGTTGATCGAGATCTCCCAGCGGCGGTGATTGCGGACCCCGACCAGATAGGTCGTCGGCCGATCGGGCTCGCAGATCTGCTGGCTCACGGCCGGCAAGCGCGCCGCCCCTTCCTCGTTGACCAGTACGTCGACGACCAGCCAGGGCTGATCGAAGCCGAGATCCTCGAGGCCGATCCCGACCAGGGCCCGGACCGTGCTCGAGGCACCGTCGCAACCGATCACGTGGCGCGTCCGGACCTCGCGCCGGCGTCCGTCGGCTTCGTGGAGCGTGAGGGTCACGCCATCCCCATCCTGGGACAGCGACGCGAGCCGCGTGCCGAGCGCGACTTCGACCGTTGACAGGCGCTCGACGGCGGCCCGCAGCACCCGCTCGAGGTCCGGCTGGCTGAACACCAGCGACGGCTCGAACGCGAGCGGATGGGGCGGATCGACGGTGGTGAAGCGCTTGATCAGTTGCCCGTCGACGCCATGGAACTCCGATGGCGTGAACGGCTCCGCATGCTCGAGCACCTGGTCGGCAATGCCCAACTGCTGGAACACGCGCATGATCTCGTGGTCCAGGGCGAACGCGCGCGGCTTGTCGTAGATATCCGCCGTCCGATCGCAGACGAAGATGCGCAGCCCATGGCCACCCAGCAGAGCGGCCGCGGTCGCGCCGACCGGGCCGAATCCGACGATGGCGACGTCGTGGACGTCGGCGGCCATCAGCGTCCCGGGTTCGCGCCGCTGATCGGCAAGCGGACCAGGTCGCTGGCGAACCGGATCCGGCGCTGCGCTTCCTTCAGCCGCCCGGACGGCGGCGCCGAGATCCCCCAATGGTCGACGCGGTCCGGCGGCCACTTCCACGATTCGGGGGTACCGACCGGATAGTCGTCGCCGATCTGCGCGACGTCGGCCGTGTATTCGATGACGAAGCCCGACGGACCGATGAAGTAGTTGAAGCTGTTGTTGCCCGGCCCGTGCCGGCCCGGACCCCATTCGATGACGTAGCCGGCGTCCCTCATCCGCCCGCCACCACGCATGACGGCATCGAGGTCCGGCATCACGAAGGCGATGTGGTTCAGGCAGTCGTTGTCGGCGTCCGCGAACGCGAGGCTGTGGTGGTCGCCGACCGGTTGGACCGGGATCCGGAGGAAGGCCATGATCCGCGTCCGGTCCGAGAGCTTCATGCCGAGGAGCCGGTCGTAGAACGGCAGCAGCGCTGCGACGTCGTGGCTGTTGAGCACCGCGTGGGCGAGACGGATCGGGCGGTCGCGGTTCGCGTGGGCCTGACGGCGGCCGGCATCGGGCGCGTCCTTCCAGGTCGCGTCGCCCCAGATGACCCGCAGGATCCGGCCCTGTGGGTCGCGGATCGTGACCGCCTCGCCGCCTCCGGGCTCGTCGACCGCGTGACGCCCCGCGAGCAACTCGCCGCCGGCCGGCACGACGTCGGCGGCGATCCGGGCGAGCGCGTCGGCCGAGGCCGCGCGCAGGGTCACCATCCGGATCTCCGACTCGGCACCGGGATGCAACGCCAACAGGTGATGGTCGCTGCCCGAGCCGCGCAGGTAGACCGAGTCGCCGGCCCGGGCGGCGACGGCCAATCCCCAGGTTGCGGTGAAGAACGCCTCGGCGCCGGCCACGTCGGCGAGCCCGAGGTCGACGCTGCGCAGCGCCCGGAGCATCGCCGTCGCCATCAGCCCGGGATCAGACCGGCGGCCTCGATCCCGGCGATGCAGATCTTCTCGTCCTCGTCGCCGCTACCGCCGCTGGCGCCGGCGGCGCCGAGGACCTTTCCGTCACTGTCCTTGATCAGCACCGCGCCGGTCTGCGGCAGGAACCGGCCATCGGCGGTGGCCGCGAGCGAGACGAAGAAGCTCGGATTGTCCTTGGCGCGCTCGAACAGCACACGACTCGAGACGCCCATGCCCACGGCGCCCCAGGCCTTGGCGCGGGCGATCTCGAAGCGGAACATGCTGGCGCCGTCCTCGCGCGCATAGGCCTTCAACTGACCGGCATCGTCGAGCACCGCGACGCCCATCGGCAGGTAGCCGGATTCGCGGGCGCGCGCCAGCGCCCCTTCGATGATGCGGTGCGCCTGGGCGAGAGTGATTGCTGTCATGGATTCCCCGAGCGGGTGAGGGCATCGAACCCGAAGCGGTTCATGCTGCCGAAGTGTGGCATGGCCGGGTGCGGGACGAAGCGGGTCCGGCAGTCGATGACGGCCGGGAGCCCCGAGGCGCGAGCGCGCTCGAACGCCGGCGCCACCTCCGTCGCGGCAGTGACGACCTCGCCATGACAACCGAAGCCGCGTGCGATCGCCGCATAGTCGGTGCCCTCGAGATCGGTGGCCAGTTCGAAGTCCAGTTGCCCGCGCTGGCCGGCGCGGATGATGCCCCAGGCGCCGTTGTTGTGGATCAGCGTGATGACGGGAAGCCGGTAGCGACGGGCGGTGTCGAGTTCGCTGAGGGTGAACCCGAACGAGCCGTCGCCGGTGATGTTGACCACCGTCCGCTTCGGATGCAGCAGTTGCAGAGCGAGCGCATAGGGCAGCCCGAACCCCAGTTGCGACATCCCGGGATCGTGGAATCGTGTCCGCACGGCCCGTACCGGCGTCAGGTCGTTGCTCCAGAAAGTCGTGTGCCCACCGTCGTAGACCGCCAGCGCGTCTGGCGGCAGCGTATCGGCGATCGCACGGCCGAGGGCCGCGGGATGCATGACGGGATCGGCCTCGTTCGACATCTCGACGAAGCGTGCCTCGTAGCGCCGGCGCAGTTCCCGAAGCCCGGGCAACCAGTCGTCGGCGGTCGCCGTTGGCGCCGCGCCCAGTTCGGCCAGCAGGTCGTCGAGCGCGCGCCGCGCATCGGCCACCATCGCCACCCGATGCATCACCGGATTGCCGAGCGCGCCGGCATCGGTGTTGATGCCGACGACCGCCTGGTGGCGACGGGCGAACGGACCGTGTTCGTCCCAGAGCCACGACGAGAACCGGCAGCCGACGGCGACGATGACGTCAGCCTCCGCGAACGCGCGCCGCACCGGATCGCCGGCGATCAGGCCGCCATGGCCGATGAACGACGGGCTGTCGCTCGGCACCACGCCGAGCGCCATCTGCGTCGGCACGACCGGCGCCCGCAACCGTTTCGCGAGCGCCTGGATCCGGGCCTCGGCCGCGCTCGCGACCCCGCCGCCGCCGGCGACGATCAGCGGTCGGACCGCGCCGCGGAGCAGGTCAGCCGCCGCGGCCACGTCCTCCGCCGCCGGCCGCGGGCCATGCAGCACGCGATAACGGCCGGGCTCGACCGCGAACTCGTCGTCGCTGACGTCGCATTTCGCCGCGAGCACGTCCTGCGGGATGTCGAGATGCACCGGCCCGGGCCGCCCGGAGAGCGCCTCCCGGAACGCGCGCCGCACCAGTTCCGGAATCCGGCGCGGATCGTGGACAACGGCGTTCCACCGGGTCAGCGGCGCCATCACGGCGCGCGTGTCCAGGTCCATGAACATCCCGCTGTGCGGATAGCTGGCGGCGCGATGCTGGTTGCTGGTGATCGCGACCAGCGGCAGGTGGTTGGCCAGGGCCACGCCGATGCCCGACGCGAGGTTCAGCCCGCCCGGCCCCATCTCACCGAGTGCGACCGCGACGCCGCCGGAGCCGGCGTTGACGGCCGCCGCCATCATCGGCGCGGCGGCCTCGTGGCGCGTGCCGACGAAGCGGATCCGCGGCTCGGCGGCAATCGCATGGAGCAACGGCGCCAGCTTGCCGCCGACGACGCCGAACGCGAACGCAACCGACTCGGCGGCGAGAACGCGGACGATTGCCTGCGCGCCTGTCAGGCTCTGCATGAGTTCACTCCTCGGCGGTGAACCCGCTCGCCTTGACGATCGGGGCCCAGCGCGCAATGTCGTTCCGGACCATCCGGGCAAAGGCGTCCGGTTCCAGCGTTGCCGGTTGCAGCGAATTGCTCGCCAGGGCCTCGACCATGTCGGGTGCGTGCAGATGCTCGCGGACCAGCGCGTTGAGCTTCTGCACGGTCGCAGCCGGCGTCCGCGCGGGGACGAACCAGCCGAGCCACTCCTGGGCCGCCACGTCCCTGTAGCCCTGCTCCACCAGGGTCGGGACCGCCGGCAGGAAGGGCGAGCGCTCGGCGCTCGCCACAGCGAGCGAGCGCAGGCTGCCGACGCGGATGTACTGCGCGACCTCGCCGATCACGTTGATGCTGATCGGGATCTGGCCACCGAGCACGTCGGTCAGAAGCGGCGCGCCGCCGCGGTAGGCCACCGCTGTCAACGGCGTATCGGACGCTTTCGACAGCATCACGCCGACGAAGTGCAGCGCCGACCCGGCCGCCGGCACGCCATAGTTGGCGAGCTTCGGGTTGGCCCGGGCCCAGGCGAGGTAGTCGGCGAGCGTCCGGATCTCGGCCGGCAGGCCCGGGCCGGCAGTCACCGAGAAGGAATAGTTGACCGTCGTCGTCACCGGGACGAAATCGGCGACCGGGTCGTAGTTGAGCTTCCGATACGTGCTCGGGTAGAGCACCATCGGCGCGCTCGGGATCTGCAGGATGGTCAGTCCGTCCGGTGCCGCGCGCTTGACGTATTCGATCGCGATCCGGCCGCCGGCACCGGTCCGGTTCTCGACGATGATCGACGGCGCGTACTTGCCGCGCAGCCGTTCGGCGAGCGGTCGAGCCACGTGATCGCCCATCCCCCCGGCCGGGAAGCCGGAGACGATGACGGCGTTGCCACCGGACTGGGCAGCGACCCGGCTCATCGATGCAAGCGCCGCGAGCGCAGCGCCGCCGCGCAGCAGGTTCCGTCTGTTGGGCACTTGTCTCCTCCAAGCCTAGTGTCGCGATCGTCGATCGATCGGGGCCGGCTGGCCATGGACGAACCGGGTACGGCTGGCAGTTTTCCGACATCGGCGCGAGAATCGGCCATGAAGCCCGCCACCGCGCAACTGCTGGTTCCCTTCCGGGAAGTACGCCATTCCCGGCCGGACGATTGCCTGCACTACGAGCCGATCGGGGTCAGGGGCGTGCTGTTCGACTGGACGATTCCGGCACACCGCCACGACGGCCTGCACCAGTTCCAACTGATCGAGCGCGGCGCCGCCGCGGCCGTGATCGATGGCCGGGAGGCGATGCTCGAGGCGCCCGCGATCCTGATGATGGCCCCGGGCACGGTTCACGGCTTTTGCTACGCACCGCAGACCGTTGGGCATCAGGTCACGATCCCCACGACGACACTCGAGCGGTCCCTGCAAGGCGCCGAGTGCGTCGAATCGCTGCTGGCCGAGTCGTTCATCCTCGATCGCAGCGGCCTGGCCGAAGACGACGCGCGCTACGGAAGCCGGCTGTTCGAGTCGCTGGCGGCCGAATTCGTCGGCTATGAATCGGGGCGGGTCCAGGTCCTGCTCGCGCAAGCCACGCTCGTGGCCGTCTGGTTCCTGCGCCGGCACCAGGGCAAGGTATCCGACGCCCGAGCGCCGGGATTGCGCGATGCACTGGTCAAGCGCTTCCGGTCGCTACTGGAGGCTCATTACCGCGAACACCGACCGCTCGCCTTCTATGCCGAAGCGTTGCAGGTCACTGCCGATCACCTGAGCCGGACCTGCCGCGCCGTAGCCGGCCAGAGTGCGCTCGAGATGATCCACGCGCGGACGGTCCTCGAGGCGCGCCGGCTGCTAGCCTACACGTCGCAACGCGTCGCCGAGGTCGGCGAGGCCCTGGGGTTCGCCGATCCGGCCTACTTCAGTCGCTTCTTCGCGCGGGCAGTCGGGGAGTCGCCGACCCGGTATCGGCACTCGGTGCTCGATGGCGTGCAGGTGCAGGCGGAAGCGGCGACGGGCGATGCGGCGGAACGGCGCCCAGGTCAACTGCGGTGATGGCAGCAGGGCGGATGGATACCAGACCGCTTCCGCCAGGAACCTGTGGAGCGAGCCGGAGTTCATCTCGAGGTTTCCGCCGGCAGAGGCAATGGGTACCGCGGACAGCAGCGCAACCTGCCCGGAACCGCGCCCATCCGCCAGCGAGTCCGTGACCCGGACATGCAGCAGCGGGGCGATCTCGACACGCGCGGTCCACAGGAACTCCGTGGTCCGCGGCCCGATCGCCTGCGAGGCCGTGAACCTCATCCAGCGTTCGCTTCCCGGGCCGGTGCGCAAGGTGCCGCGCTGCTGGTATCGGACCAGCTTGAGTCCACGATGCGGCGGAGGAAGCGCGTGATTCAGGTAGCGCCGCACCGGTTCAGGCAGTCCCGCCAGGGAATCGGGTGCCAGCGGGGCCACGGGCTCGCGCCTGGCGCGGTCCTCCAGCTTGTCGATGGCCGCCGCGATCCTTCGCGCCTGCAACGATCCAGCGACCCGGATCGCGACGGCCCCGCCCGCAACGA
>JBEVJQ010000030.1:0-4049 GCA_040510055.1 Burkholderiaceae bacterium
AAATACTGGATCTCGGCCTACCCGGGCATGGCGCTGCTGCTGACCATCCTGGCGATCAACCTGGTTGGCGACCAGGTCCGCGACGTCCTCAATCCGAGGCTCGCGCGGTGAGGCCGGCTAGGAAAGCAGGCGCCGGCCGCGTGCTGCTCGAGGTCGACCGGCTGGTGACCGAATTCGAGAGCCGCGACGGCCTGTTGCGCGCCGTCGACGAGATCTCGTTCTCGCTCGCCGTCGGCGAGGTGCTCGGGCTCGTCGGCGAATCGGGTTCCGGCAAGTCGGTCCCCGGATTCTCGCTCCTGGGATTGATCGATCCGCCGGGGCGGATCACCGCCGGCCGAATCCGCTTCGACGGCGAGGACCTGGTCACCGCTGGTGCCCGTCGGCTGCGCGCGATCCGCGGCAACCGGATCGCGATGATCTTCCAGGACCCGATGATGACGCTCAATCCGGTCCTGCGGATCGACACGCAGATGATCGAGGCCCTGACGGCGCACCAGACCATCGGTCGCGACGAGGCCCGCGCCCGCTGCATCGACGCCCTCGCCCGCGTCGGCATCGCCTCGGCCGCGGCCCGGCTCGAGCAGTATCCGCACCAGTTCTCGGGCGGCATGCGCCAGCGCGTGGCAATCGCCATCGCGCTGCTGAACCGGCCGGCGCTCATCATCGCCGATGAACCGACGACGGCGCTCGACGTCACCGTCCAGGGCCAGATCCTCCACGAGATCCAGCGCCTGGTCCATGATGCCGGCACCGCGCTGATCTGGATCACGCACGACCTGGCCGTCGTCGCCGGACTCGCCGACCGGATCGCCGTCATGTATGCCGGTCGTATCGTCGAGACCGGACCGGTTGCGGCGGTCCTCGATTCGCCGCGCCACCCGTACACACGAGGCCTGCTCGCATCGGTGCCGGCCAACAATCCGCGGGGGCATCGGCTGCGACAGATCCCGGGGATGATGCCGTCGCCGCTCGCCCTGCCTGCGGGTTGCGCGTTCCGGCCACGCTGCGATCGCGGCCAGCCGGATTGCGAAGCGCCGCTGCCCGAGACCGTCGCCGCCGATCGCACCTGGCGCTGTCGACATCCGCTGGCGGTCGATGGCAACTAGCCGCCGCGAGCCGCCGGGCACGGCTCCCGGCGGCGTGGCCGCTGGTGGCGCGGCTGCCGGCCGCCCCGCTGCCGAAGCCACGGCAACCGGTGCCGTGGCTTCGCGACGCGGTCGCCCGCGTGGCCGGCCGCTGCTCGAGATCAGCGACGTCTCGCGTCATTTCGTCCGCCGCCGCGATGTGATCGAGCGCCTCGTCGCCCGACTCGGTCGCGGCTTCGGGGCGCCGCTTGCCGACCAGACCGTCCAGGCGGTCGATCGGGTCGCGCTGGACCTGTACCCCGGCGAAGTCCTGGGCCTGGTCGGCGAGTCGGGATGCGGCAAATCGACGCTGGGGCGGCTGGTCGCGGGGCTCGATGCGCCGACATCGGGCGAGATCCGGTTCGAGGGCGCGCCGGTGCGCGCCGTTGGTGGTCCGCCACGGATCCAACTGATCTTTCAGGATCCGTTCGCCGCGCTCAATCCGCGCAAACGCATCGGCGACGCGATCGCCGAGGCACCGATCGCCCACGGCCTGGTCGCGCGCCGCGATGCGCCGGAGTACGTCGCGGAGATCCTCCGTCAGGTCGGTCTCGATCCGACCTACGGCCGTCGCTACCCGCATCAGTTCTCCGGCGGCCAGCGGGCGCGGATCGGCATCGCGCGGGCGCTGGCGGTCAAGCCGCGGCTGATCGTCTGCGACGAGGCCGTCGCTGCGCTCGACGTCTCGATCCAGGCGCAGATCCTCAACCTGCTGATGGATCTGCGCCAGGCGCTCGATCTGACTTGCCTGTTCATCAGCCACGACCTGGGCGTCGTCCGCCATCTGGCGGACCGGATCGCCGTCATGTACCTCGGTCGCGTGGTCGAGTTGGGTGAGGTCGACACCGTCCACGATCGACCGAACCATCCGTACACGCAGGCCCTGCTGGCCGAGATTCCCCGGCTCGATCGCCGCGCGGGCGACTATCGGCCGATCCGAGGTGAAATTCCCTCGCCGCTTGCGCCGCCGCCGGGCTGCCACTTCCACCCGCGCTGCCCACACGCGATGGCACGCTGCAGCGCCGAGCAACCGACCCTGCGCGAGGTCGAGCCCGGGCGCTGGTCGGCTTGCCACCTGAACGACCCCCGCCACCCCGCTGACGAAGACTCGCCCGTGTCGCCGGGTCGATCGACGCGAGCGCTCGACCCCAGCGCTCGACCCCAGCGCCCGGCCCCAGCGCTCGGCCCCGGCGCCCGGACATTTCGTACCGTGAGGTGACGGGCCGGCGCCGATGCCGAGGCGTCATTCGAACGGACGGTCCTGCCACCACGGATAGAAGTCGGGCATCCCGGTCGAGACCTGGTCGGGAAAGCGGGCTGGCCGCTTCTGCAGGAACGAGTCGACGCCCTCGCGGGCATCGGCCGAAGCGCCGCGCGCCTGCATGGCGCGACTGTCGATGCGGTGCGCCATCATCGGATCGTCTGCCGCGGACAGGCGCCAGAGCATCTGGCGCGTCAGCGCGACCGAAACGGGCGCCGCCTGGTCCGCGATCTCGCGAGCGATGGCGCGCGCGGCGTCCAGCAGCGTGGCCGGTTCGTGCAGTGACCGGATCAAGCCGCGATCGCGAGCCTCGGCGGCATCGATCAGCCGGCCGGTGAAGCACCATTCGAGCGCTGTCTGCATGCCGACGGCGCGCGTCAGGAACCATGAAGACGCCGCTTCGGGGACGATCCCGCGACGGGCGAAGACGAAGCCGATGCGCGCGGTATCGGCGGCAAGCCGGATATCCATCGGCAACAGCATCGTCGCGCCGATGCCGACCGCCGCGCCGTTGACCGCAGCGATAACGGGCTTGACGCTACGAAAGATCCGCAGCGTCGTCAGCCCCCCACCGTCGCGATAGACATCGCCGTCAGGCGTTCGGACGCGGGCGGCCTCGCGCAGCGCGTCGGCTCGACTGGCGTAGTCGAAAGTCTTGGCCGCATTGGCGAGGTCGGCGCCGGCACAGAACGCCCTGCCGGCACCCGTGACGATCACGGCACGAACGGCATCGTCGGCGTCGGTGATATCGAACGCCGCCACCAGATCGGCGCGCATCTGCGCGTTGAAGGCGTTCATCCGGTCGGGCCGATTCAAGGTGATCGTCGCGATCCCATCGGCGCGGTCGAGCAGCAGGGTTTCGAGGTCGGGCATCGGTGCCTCCAGAACTTCGGATTGGGATTGGGATCGGGATCGGGATTCGGATCGGAATCGGGAGAGGATCGGTAGAGGATCGGGATCGGGATCGGGATCTGGATCTGGATCGAGATCGGGATCGGGCACAGGAACGGGAACGGGAACGGGAGATCTTATCGATCGGAGGCCGATCCGGCTGCCTCGATTAGCTGACTTTGATCTGGCACCGCCGCGATCGAGGCTTTACCGGCCACATGTGCCTGCCGGGACGGGCCTTCGCCGCCACGATTGGCGCACTGGCTTGCTGACTGCCGCCTCGTGGTGATGAGGTGCTTGATCGGCGGCCCGCCTCAACGGAAGCGTCGGGGCCCGGTCGAATAACCGACAGTATTCCGACTGCCACTGGCATCAGAGGCCTCCGTTCGAACTGGCCGAGCGATTATCGGGAACTCGCCACGATACCGCGCGATGCCAGCGCGGCGCCAGCTTAATATGTTCTAATTGGCCGCGTGACGATGGCTGGCCGATTTGGGTTATCGTCGGCCGGCATTCAGCGTGTTTCCCGTATCGGACAGGAGGTCCATGATGGCGACGTACAAGGAATTGAAGAGTCAGGCGGAGAAACTGCTGATCCAGGCGGAGGAAGCCCGCAAGAAGGAGCTCGCATCGGCGATCGATGATATTCGGGCCAGGATGAAAGAACATGGGATCACGGTGCGCGACCTTGGCGGACGTGGCGGACCTTCGGCGGCCAAGTCGGGGACCCGCCGACCGGCAGCTGTCAAATACCGCGACAAGGCCGGTAATAC
>JBEVJQ010000031.1:0-4518 GCA_040510055.1 Burkholderiaceae bacterium
CCTCGCATCGGTCGGCGCGCTCGGCGCCGCCGGGTTGGCTCCGACCTTCATCGGGCAGGCCCACGGCCAGGGCGACGACCTCGCTCCGTACCGCAAGTCGAAGATCGACTGGAAGCAAGTCGACGGCGAATCGATCTCGGTCGCCGTCATCCCGGCGAGCTACTTCGAAAACCTGATCGCGCTGGTGCCGCAGTTCGAGAGCCTGACAGGCATCAAGGTCCGGGTCGAGAAGGTACCCCCGGGTCAGATCCGCCAGAAGGTGCTGCTCGACCTGTCGTCGAAGACGGCGACCTATGCAACGCACGCCGCCGATCCGATGTACTACCCGCTCTACGTCTCCAACAAGTGGGTCGAGCCACTCGACAAATATCTGGACGACGAGAAGCTGACCGATCGGGCCTGGTTCGACTACGACGACATCATCAAGTCCTGGCGCGAAGCCGATTCGATCGATGGCAAGCCCTACGGCATTCCCTACGACGGCGAAGTCACGGTCCAGGTCTATCGCAAGGACCTCTACGCCGCCAAGGGTCTGAAGCCGGCCGAGACCTACGACGAGTTGCTGTCCAACGCCCGTGCGCTCAACGATCCGGACAACCGGGTCTCGGGGCTGGTGATGCGCGGCTTCGCCGGCGCCGGCCAGAACATGTACATCTACCCGTCGCTGTTCCGCGGATTCGGCGGCAACTGGCTCAGCGGCGGCAAGGTCATCGTCAATTCGCCGGAAGCGGTCAAGGCGCTCGAGTGGTACGTCGACGCGTTGAGCAAGTACGCCCCGGCCGCGGTGCGTAACTGGAACTGGCCCGATATCGCCGACGCGTTCTCGCAGGGAACGGTGGCCTGCTACCTCGATGCCCATTCGTCGGCGGCCGTGATCAACAACCCCGAGAAATCGAAGGTGATCGGCAAGATCGGCTATGCGCGCTGGCCCAAGGGCCCTTCGGGCAAGCGCGTCACCTCGATCTGGAACTGGGGCTTCCCGATCAACGCTGCGCTTTCCGACAAGGCCAAGCGTGCCACCTGGTTGTTCATCACCTGGGCGACGTCGAAGGAGACGCAGGCGCGGACGTCGTGGAAGTTCGCCGGCGCCGCCAAGCGATCCGGCGTCAATCGGCTGTCGTCATGGCTGGCGGCCGACTTCGAAGCGGCGATGAAGGGCGCCGGGGACAACTTCGTCAGGACCGCCCTGCAATCCCTCGAGTACGACACCGACGTCGACTGGCGTCCCCGCGTGCCGCAGTGGCCGGCCATCGGCGAGACGATGGCGACCAGCATCCAGGCGGCGCTGGTCGGCCAGAAGCCGGCCAAGGCGGCGCTGGACGAGGCGCAGGCCCGGATCCAGCAATTGCTCAAGGGCTGACGGTCGAAGCGGCTGGTGCCGGACTCGGCACACGGGTCTGGCACACGGGTCTGGCACACGGGTCTACGGGTCTGGCATACGGGTCTGGCATACGGGTCGCTCACGCAGCAAATGTCATCCGCCATCCCCGGGCCGACGGGCGAGTCGACACCGCGGCCCGAGCCGACGCCCGAGTCGCGCGAACGCCGCTTCGCGCTGCTGTTGCTTGCCCCGGCGCTTCTGCTGTTGCTGGCGACCACGACCGCGCCGCTCGTCTACCTCGGCTGGACCAGCCTGCAGCGCCTCGACATGTCGATGCCGTGGTTGTCGGGCTTCGCTGGCCTCGCCAACTACGCCCGCATGGGCGAAGACCCGCGGTTCTGGAGTTCGCTGTGGCTGACGCTGATCTACACCGGGACCACGGTGACGCTGCAGATCGTGATCGGGCTGACGCTGGCGTTGATGGTGCTGCAGGTCCCGCGCGGACAGGCGGCGTTGCGGATCGCGGCGATCCTGCCGATCGTGCTCGCACCGGTCGTGGTCGGACTGTTCTGGCGGACGCTGGTGCTCGCACCGGAGGTCGGGTTGGTCGACCTGGTGACGCGGTCGCTGGGGTTGGGCAGCCATAACTGGCTCGGCGACCCGCAACTCGCGCTGATCTCGGTGATCGCGATCCACACCTGGCAATGGACGCCGTTCGCGTTCCTCGTGATGCTCGCGACCCTCGCGTCGCTGCCGACCGACATCTACGAGGCCGCGCGGCTCGATCGCGCGCGGCCGTGGCAACGATTCGTTTACCTGACCCTGCCGCTGATCCGGCCGGCGATCGTGATGGTGGTGATCATCCGGATGATGACGGCGCTGTCGGCGTTCGCGGCGATCTACGCGGCCACCGGTGGCGGACCGGGGTCGGCGACCGAGATCCTCAACCTCTATGCCTATCGAACGTCGTTCAACGAACTGAACCTCGGCTACGGTGCCTCGCTCGCGATGGTGTTGCTCGCGATCACGCTGGCGATTTCGTACCTGATGTTCCGCCTCCGGCGCGCCCGGTGAGGTCGAGGCGATGTGGTCGCGACGATATGAAAGTGGGGCGATGAACCGAAAGCTCGCGCGTCGGATCGCCCTGGCCGCGGCTGCCGGCCTGGTGCTGGGCGTCTGGGCGTTCCCGGTGATCTGGGGGTTGCTGACGTCGTTCAAGACCGAGCGCGACGTGCTCGCCTATCCGCCGACGATCGTGTTCGAACCGACGCTGGCGAACTATCGCGAGGTCCTGTTCGGGTCGTCGTCGATCCTGCCAAACCTCTGGTCCAGTCTGATCGTCTCGACGGCAGCCACGGTGCTGACCATGGTGATCGCCGTCCCGGCAGCCTATGCGCTGGCCAGGCTTCGCTATCCGGCGAAGCGCGCATCGGGCTTCTACATCCTGGCGACGCAGATGCTGCCGCCAGTCGGTCTCATCATCCCCTATTACCTGATCCTCCAGCGGATCGGCGGTCTCGACACCTATTCGGGTTTGACGGTGATCTACCTGACCTTCTCGCTGCCGTTCGCGATCTGGCTGATGGTCTCCTACTTCGAGGACGTGCCACTCGAGATGGAAGAGGCGGCCTTGCTCGACCGAGCCGGGCGGCTGCGCGCGCTCTGGTACGTGATCCTCCCGCAGGTGACGGGCGGCATCGCGGTGACGACGATCTTCGTCTTCCTCAACGCCTGGAACGAGTTCATGTTCGCCGTGGTCCTCGGTGGCAACACGGTGCGGCCGGTCACGGTGGCGATGTTCAACTACATCTCGGTCGAGCAGACGCAGTGGGCGCGCCTCGCGGCGGCGGCGATGATCGCGATGGCGCCGGTGATTGTGATCGGACTGGTCGCGCAGCGCCATATCGTCAAGGGGTTGACGGTCGGAGCAGTCAAGGGGGGCGGGCGACGATGAGTGGCTCGGCCGACAGCGACGCGGCGGGAAGTACCGCGGCGGGCCGCGTACGCCTCGAGTCCGTGGTCAAGCGCCACGGCAGCACCACGGTTCTGCACGGTGTCGACCTCGAGATCGACGGTGGCGAGTTCTTCGTCCTGCTGGGACCTTCGGGCTCGGGCAAGACGACGACGCTCCGGATCCTGGCCGGGCTCGAGACCGTGCAGTCGGGGCGGGTGCTGATCGACGGCGTCGATGTGACCACGGATGAGCCCGGCGCCCGCGACGTCGCGATGGTGTTCCAGAGCTACGCGCTCTATCCGCACCTGACGGTTGCCGAGAACATCGGTTTGCCGCTGAAGATGGTCGGCACGCCGCCCGGCCGGATCCGGGCCGCCGTGGCCGAGGCCGCCGCCAAGGTCGGCATCGACCATCTGCTGGCCCGGCGCCCGGGAGCGTTATCCGGCGGCCAGCAGCAGCGCTGCGCGCTGGCGCGCGCCATCGTCCGCCAGCCCCGGCTGTTCCTGCTCGACGAGCCGTTGTCGAACCTCGACGCCAAGCTGCGGATCGAGACCCGCGTCGAACTTCGCAAGCTCCAGCGGTCGCTCGGCGTGACCACCGTCTACGTCACGCACGACCAGGAGGAGGCGATGACGCTGGCCGATCGCGTTGCCGTGTTCATGGACGGGCGCATCGTCCAGATCGGGACGCCGCAACAGATCTTCGCCCGGCCCGAGACGGTGGCGGTCGCGGGTTTCATCGGCACGCCACCGATGAACCTGCTGCCGGGCCAGTGGAATGGCAGCGAGCTGCGGATCGGCGCGCTGCGCGTGGCGACCGGCGGAGTGCAGCCTGCGGACGGCGTGGCGGCGGCGGGCGGCGTGCCGGCCGCGGAGCCCGTGCCGGCCGTGGATGACGATCCGGCCGTGGACAGGGCGCCGGCGCCCGGATCGACCTCGCGGCAGCCGGCGCCCGGATCGACCTCGCAGCAGCCGGCGCGCGACGTGACTGTCGGTATCCGCCCGGGCGACCTGCGCCTCGTTGCCGACGGACTCGCCGCGCGGGTCGAGTTGATCGAGGATCTGGGCGACAGCCACATCGTCGACCTGGTCGTCGATGATCGCCCCCTCAAGCTCAAGATGCCGCAACGGCCCGAGGTCCGCGAAGGCGAGATCGTCCACCTCGGCTTCGATCGGCGGCACGTCCATATTTTCGATATCGCCACCGGAGCACGTCTGTGAGTCCGGCTTCAGCCACGGAGGAA
>JBEVJQ010000032.1:0-2703 GCA_040510055.1 Burkholderiaceae bacterium
CGTGCTGCATTTCGGCAGCCGCCGCCGGCAATACCTGCAACAGCGCCAGCAACAGAACCAGCGCAGCGGCGGCAAAATTCCTGTTCTTCATCGTCGTCTCGGTTCAGTAGTCGAACTTCAGGTTGGCAAAATACGTCCGCTGCGGGTAGGGGTTGGGATTGACGAAGTAGGTGTAGTTGCCGAGGTTGTTGACCCCGACCGCAGCCGACCAGTTTTTCGCCAGTTTGTAGACCGCCTTGGTATCGATCACGGTAAACGAACTGACCGCCCCATAGACGTTCGGATTGATGTCGTTATAGGCCAGGCTGTTGTGCTGCTGGCCGCTGTAGCGCGCCGCCAGGCTCAGCGACAGGCGGTCGGTCGGCCGATAGACGCCGACCAGGGTGGCCCGCCAGTTCGGAATGCGCGGCTGGTCGCGGCCGACCACGGCCGGGTTGCGGGCGTTGCGGCGGATCTCCGAATCGACGTAGGTGATGCTGCCCGAGAGGTCGAAGCCGCGGATCAGCAGGTCGCGGACTTGGAGCGCGGTTTCGACGCCGTGGGTGAATATCTTGTCGACGTTCTGGACGCTCGAAATGTTCGGCGTCACCGTGGTGTCGGTCTGCGACACCAGACCGTCGCGCTTGTCCTCCCAGAACAGCGAAGTGCGCCAGATGCCGTTGGCCAGCCCGAGTTCGGCGGTCAGCTCGCCCGAGCGCACCTGTTCCGGCTTGAGATTGGGATCGTTGGTCCGCTGCGTGCCGGCGCCGAAGTTGATCAGCTGGAACATCTCGGCGACGCTCGGAAAACGGTAGGCCTGGCCGAACGAGCCGCGCAGCGCCCAATCCGGCGACGCCTGCCAGGACAGCGCCAGCTTGGGCGAGAAAGCGCTTTCGCTGCGCTCGCCATAGACCACATTGAGCGGCGTCGGCGCGGGGTTGGCCGAATTGAAATTGCTGCCGTCGAAAGCGCGCCAGCGTTCGAGCCGGCCGCCGGCGACCAGCGTCAGCTCGGGCGCCAGGCGAATCGCATCCTGCAGGTAGAGCGCCTGGGTTTCGGTCTTGCCGCGCGAGGCGCTGGTTCGCGCCCCGGCGGCGCCGGCGAGCCAGTCGGCGGTCACGTTGTAGGTATCGGAAACCAGCTCGTACTCGTCGTAGTGGTAGCCGAAACTCCACTGATGCGTGCTTTTCCGGTCGCCGCCGGGGCGCCATTCGCCGCGCAGATCGAGCGTCGCCCAGCCGGTGCCGTCGCCGACCGTCAGGGTGCCGCGCGGACGGACCGCACCGGTGCCGGAGTCGAACAGCGAGCCGGTATTGGTCGCCGTCCGTGCGATCTCGCGGTCCTGATCGTAGCGGCTGGCCACCGCCTCCCAGTCCCACTCGCCGCCGGTCGTGGTCTTGACCGCAAGGCCGTGCATCCAGTGCTCGCTGGCGCTGTAGCCGGGGCTGACGCCGGCCAGAGTGTAGAAGGCAGGATCGCCGGCAAACTTGACGAAGCGGCCGGGGTCGCCGACCGTCGCCGGGGTGTTGTAGACCGGATTGCCGGCACCGTCGCGGAGGTAGCTCTCGACGCTGGTATCGGTCTCGTTCTGCCAGTAGCCGAGCGTGTAAGTGGCGCGCACGCCGGGCGCGATGTCGTAGCCGAGCTTGAGCTTGGCCATGTCCTGCACCGAGTGGTCGGCGCCGATCGCGCTGGTGATGATGCGTGGATTGCCGCTGGTGTCGATGTCGCGGATCTCGCCGCTGACCGCCGTGAAAGCGGTGGCGGGCGCCGGCTGCGGGGCCGCCCGGACGGCGTTGCCGAAGGTCTGCGGATGGCCTTCGTTGTCGAGGTGATCGCCGCTCAGCCAGAGCGACCAGTCGCCGACCCGGTGGCCGATCGCGGCGCTGGCGTGCTGGCCGGTGAACTTGCGGTCGGTGCCGTAATGCCGGAACTGCTGGCCGAAGGCGTCGACCGAAACGTGGGCCTCGAACCGCTCGGGCATCCGGGTCGCCATCTGGACCACGCCGCCCATCGAGTTGCCCGGGTAGAGCGCCGAGAACGGGCCGTAGATCACATCGACGCGCGCGATTTCTTCCGGCGACACCATGCCCCAGCGCGGCGGCGTGCTGAAGCTGTTGTTGAGGAAGTTCGAGAGCAGCAGGTTGTCGGCATAGACGATGGTCTGCGCGCTGGCGATCGAGCTGTTGGCGCGCATCACCAGGATCGAATTGCGGTCGCCGATGTAGCGCTGGCGGACGTGAATGCTGGGCAGATACTGGATGGTCTCGGCCGAGGTGACGGTGTTGACGCTTTCGGCGATCTGTTTCGCGGTGACGCTCTCGACGCTGGCCGGCAGGTTCGCCGGCACCGCCGGCACCGCTGCGGCCTCGGCGCGGACGGTCAGCTCGCTGAGTTCGTGCTCGCCGGCCGCGGCGGCGACGCCGGTCAGCGCGGCCAGGCAGATGCCGCTGCCGGCCAGCGCCAGGCTGGCGGCGATCGGCTGCCAGCGCCAGCGGGCCGCAGCCCTGCCGGCGCACGAGGCGCTGCTGTTATCGGGTGATTTTTTCTGCATGACGATTCCCTGAATTATTTGACATGAATGGCCGGCCGCATCAAGGCGTCGGATCGCTGACAAAACCGATCCGCACCATGCCGTTCTTGGCCGCTGCCGCCATCACGCGGGCGACGTTCTCGTAGGGGGTCAGCCGGTCGGCGCGAATGTGCAGCTCGGGCTGCGGCTGC
>JBEVJQ010000033.1:0-16551 GCA_040510055.1 Burkholderiaceae bacterium
GGCGATCTGGTCATCGTAGGGACCGGCCGCGCTGTCCTCGGCACCGATGCTGCGTCGTGCGACCCCGCCGGTGTTGTACGCATAACCCGAGCAGGTGTTGTAGACGCGGACCGAGTCGCGCGAGCCGCCACCCATCGCGACGAAAGTCGGAACACCGTGGCGTTGGCCGGCCAGGTCCCAGAGCGCGATGTCGACGGCGCTGGCGGCGCGCATCTCGGCGCCGCTCGAATGGAAGCCGAGGTACGGCGTGGTCAGGTGCCGCGACACGGCCTCGATCTGACGCGAGTCGCGTCCGAGAAGCCACGGCGCCACCAGTTCGTGCAACGCGGTCGCGACGGTCTCGGCGCCACGGAACGATTCGCCGAGGCCGGTCAACCCGTCGTCCGTCTCGAGTTCGAGCCAGACCAGATTGGGTCGCTCGGCGATCCGCAGGGTCCGTAAGGCGGTGATCTTCGACATCTTGCGCTTGTCTCCGATGACGAGCTCGGTCCGGTGCTGCGACCGTCGATCATACTGCCGTCCAACGACGCGCCGGCGGCGCGTCCGTCAACCGGTATTGCGCAATCCGGCCGCGATTCCGTTGATCGAGATGTGGATCCCAGCCTTGACGCGGACGGTGAGCGGATCGTCATCGCGCCGCCGGCGATACCGGCGCAGCAGTTCGACCTGCAGATGGTTCAGCGGGTCGAGGTACGGAAACCGATAGGCGATCGAACTGGCCAGGCCGGGATTCGAGGCCAGCCGTCTGGTTTCGCCGGTGATCTGGTTCAGCGCATCCGTGGTCGCGCGCCACTCGGCCTCGATCGCCTGGAAGATCCGGCGGCCGCGGCGCCGGTCGGTCACGAGTTCGAGATAGCGGGTGGCGATCGCGAGGTCGCTCTTGGCGAGCACCATGTCGAGGTTCGACAGCAGCGTCTGGAAGAACGGCCACTGGCGATACATCCGCTGCAACAGCGCCAGCCGCGCGTTGCGCTCGATCGGTAGCGATCGGCCGCCTCGGTTCCGTCGGCCGCCGGCAGCGGGACCACCGGCGGCGTCGGCGACCGTGCCGTCGGCCTCTGCCGCCTCACCCTCGCCTTCGAGCCAGGCGTGGACACCGGAACCGAAGCCGCACCAGCCGGGAAGCGCCACGCGGCACTGCCCCCAGCTGAAGCCCCAGGGGATGGCGCGCAGATCCTCGATTGCCCGGGTCGCCTTGCGCGATGCCGGTCGCGAGCCGATGTTCAGTTCGGCGATCTCGGCAAGCGGCGTGGTATCGAAGAAGTAGTCGGTGAATCCCGGGGTCTCGTAGACCAGCCGCCGGTAGGCGGCCATGCAAGCCACGGACAACGCCGCGGCGACCTCGAGGAATTGCACCGGGGCACTCTGCGTCGGATGGAGCAGGGTCGCCTCGAGCGTTGCCGCGACGAGGGTCTCGAGGCTGCGTCGACCGATCATCGGGTGCGCATACTTGGAGGCAATGACTTCGCCCTGTTCGGTGAGTCGGATCTGGCCGTTGATCGTCCCTGGCGGCTGCGCGAGGATGGCCTGGTAGCTGGGTCCGCCGCCACGGCCGACGGTGCCGCCTCGGCCGTGGAACAGGCGCAGCCTGATACCGTCGATGCCGTCGAACAGGTCGACCAGCGCGAGTTCGGCGCGGTACAGCTCCCAGCTGCTGGTGAAGAAGCCGCCGTCCTTGTTGCTGTCGCTGTAGCCGAGCATCACGTCCTGCTCGGCGCCCGATCGGCGGATCATCTCGAGCACGCCCGGAATCGCGTAGTAGTCGGCCATGATCGGTACCGCACTGCGCAGGTCGGCGATCGTTTCGAACAACGGCACGACGATCAGGTCGCCATGGGCGCCTTCGTCGAGCGTGCCGCGCATCAGCCCGGTCTCCTTCTGGAGCAACAACAGCTCGAGCAGGTCGCTGACGTCCTCGGTGTGCGAGATGATGTAGTGGCGAATCGCCGCCCGACCGAATCGCCCGAGCATCTCGAATGCGGTCTCGAAGATCGCGAGCTCGGCCCGACTGTGCTCGCTGTACTCGCCGGCGCGGACTCGCAGCGAACGGGCGTCGTTCAGCAGCCGCGCGAGCAGCACGCGACGGGCCGCTTCGTCGAGCCCCTCGTAGTCGGGCTCGATCCGCGCGACCCGGAGCAGTTCGGCGACCACGCGCGCATGCTGGTCCGAACTCTGCCGCAGGTCGACCGTGGCGAGATGAAAGCCGAAAACCTCGACCGCGCGGATCAACGGGGCGAGGCGCGGCGCGATCAGCGCCTGGGCGTGATGCGAGGTCAGCGAGGCCTCGATCGTCCGCAGGTCGGCGAGGAACTGGGCGGCTTCGGTATACGGATTCTGCGGCGCCACGGCGTGGCGCAGGGCCTCGGTACCGGTCAGGACCTTGAGGGTCGCCGCCAGCCGCGCGTAGATGCCGATCAGGGCGCGACGATACGGTTCATCCTCGCGGTGGCTGCTCTGGTCCGGCGACTGCTTGGCGAGAGCGAGCAGCGCAGCGGTTGGCGGCGCCAGGGTCGCCGACAGCGACAGTTCGGCGCCGAGCGCGTGCACTTCGAGCAGATAGTGGCGCAGCGCAACCTCGCTTTGGCGTTCGAGCGCCATGCGCAGCGTCGCGGCCGAGACGTTCGGGTTGCCGTCGCGATCGCCACCGATCCAGTTGCCCATCCGGAAGAAGGTCTCGATCCGGTGGCCTGGGATCGCGTCCTCGATCAGGCGGTACATCGCCGGGATCTGGTGGAGAAAGGTCGAGCGGTAGTAGCTGAGCGCGTTCTCGATCTCATCGTCGACCAGCAGCCGACTGGTCCGCAGCATCCGTGTCTGCCACAACTGCGTGATCCGGGCATGCATCAGCGCCTCGATCTCGCGTCGCTCGCTGTCGCCGGCGGCGCCATCGCGCTGCTCGAGGAGGTCGGCGATTGCCCGTTCGGCATCGAGGATGCTCTTGCGCTGGACTTCGGTCGGATGCGCGGTGAGGACCGGCGAGACATAGGCCCGGGCCAGCAGTGCCGCGAGGTCGTCGGCCCGGATCCCGGCGCCGGAGAGCCGATCGAGCGCCAGCGCGAGCGACCCGTCCTGCAGGCGACCGGAACGCTCGAGCGCGACCCGTCGCCGGATCGTCTGCCGATCCTCGGCGAGGTTGGCCAGGTGCGAGAAGTAACTGAACGCGCGGACCACGGAGACAGTCTGCTCGACGGTCAGGTTCTTCAGCAGCCGGTCGAGCGCCTTGCCGGCCGTGGCGTCGCGCTTGAGCCGGTAGGCCACCGACAACTGGCGGATCCGCTCGACGAGGTCGTAGACCGCCTGTCCCTCCTTGTCCCGGATCACGTTGCCCAGCAGCCGTCCGAGCAAGCGAATGTCGTCGAACATCGGATCGTCGGCTTCATCGCCCGCCCGGCCGTTCGCTCGCCGCGCCGGGAGCGCGCCACGGTTGGCCGAAGCGGACTTCGGCTCGGCCGCGGCGGGCGGCACCCGCCGCTTCCGGCCCCGGGTCGACGGCTGACCGGCCGGGCGCAGCGCCACGGCCTTCGCGGAAGAGTCGTCTTTCATCGATGCGGCCTCTGCGCTTTCATTGCCGGGTGACGCTGCCTTGACCGATGACGGCGTCGCCGGCGCGGGCCCCGAGTGCCTAGCGTTGCAGACAACGGCGTGCGAGACAAGTCGGCAACGGCGAAACAACTCGAAGCAAGATGCACGCCAATCGGCGGCACTCGCCATTCGCGCTCGCCGGTCGCGACCCGGTTCGCGACACCGACGGCGCTATGCTGGCGGGGACGGCCGGTCCCGGCCGCACGCCACGGTTGCGTCGGAGCCTGTCGATGACCTCGATCCTGTTCAAGAACGCCCGCATCTTCGACGGCACCAGCGCCGAATGCGCCGAGGGCCAGTGGCTGCGCGTATTCGAGGGCCGGATCGTGGAGATTTCGGCGACGCCGCTGGCCGCCCCCGACGCCCGGATCATCGACGTCGGTGGCCGGACGCTGATGCCGGGGTTGATCGATGCCCACGTCCACGTCTTCGCCAGCGACGTCAGTCCGCGCCGTGTCGAGGCCGTGGGCCCCGCCTACCGCGCCGCGCACGCGGTTCGGATGCTCGGTCATGCGCTGGATTGCGGATTCACGACGGTGCGCGACGTCGGCGGCGGCAACCACTCGCTGTCGCGGGCGCTGGCGGACGGACTGGTTCGCGGACCGCGCTTGCTCTACTCGGGCCGCTCCATGACGATGACTGGCGGTCACGGCGACTTCCGGACGGCGGAAGAACCGCCGCGCTACCAGGCGGTCTGCGCTTGCGAGCCCGTGGTCTTCAATGCCTTCGCCGTCGTGGCCGATGGCGTCGACGAGGTCGTCAAGGCGACGCGCGACGAACTGCGCCAGGGAGCGCACTGCATCAAGATCATGGGTTCGGGCGGCGTGGCCTCGCCCACCGATCCGATCTGGATGAACCAGTATCGCGAAGACGAGATCCGCGCGATCGTCGGTGAATGCAGCGAACGACGGTCGTATGTTGCCGCCCACTGTCATCCCGCGAGCGCGATCCGTCGCTGCGTCGAGTACGGCGTGCGCTCGATCGACCCCGGCACGCGGCTCTATGCAGCGACCGCGGCCTTCGTGGCCGACCGCGGCGCCTATATCGTCCCGACGATCGTCATCGTGTCGGCGCTGATCGAGTCGGGAAAGCGGCTGGGTTTTCCGCCGGAGAGCCAGGAGAAGGCCGAGATGGCGGCGCGCTCGTCAATGGCCGGGCTCGACCTGATGCGCCAGGCCGGCGTCAAGCTCGCCTACGGCACCGACCTGCTGGGCAGTCTCTACGATCAGCAGTGTCGTGAGTTCGTCCTGAGGCGCGAGGTGTTCACACCCGTCGAGATCCTGCGCCAGGCGACTTCGATCGCCGCCGAGATGATGATGATGGCAGGCGAGATCGGCACGATCGCCCCCGGTGCCTGCGCCGACCTCATCGTCGTCGACGGCGATCCGCTGCAGGACATCGCGCTGCTGGCCCAGGACGGACGCCGGCTGCCGCTGGTGATGCGCGCCGGCGAAGTGATCCGCAGCGCGCTCGACTAGCGGTCGGTTGTGCCGCGATCGCGACACCGGGCTCGCACGAAACCGGCGTACCGCGACTCCCTCGATCAGAGGTACGAGAACAGCGACATCCGTGCCACCTGCGCATAGGTCTGCATCGCCGCCTGGACGGCCGTCTGCGTGGACGCAAACTCGCCCAGTGCTGCGGCATAGTCCAGGTCGACCAGTTCGCCGAGTCGCTCGCGCAGATTGACCGACTCCGTCTCGTTCAGGGCCGTCCGACCGTCGATGATCTTGAGGCTCTCGCCGACCCGGGTACGGACCTGCGACAGCCGATCGATCGATCCGTCGACCCCGTCGATGGCCGCGCCCACGGTCGTCCGCCGCTGGGCTGCCGCCAACGAAGGATCCTCGAGGGCAGCAGCGGCTGCCTCCAGGGTCGCGAAGATGCTTCGCGTTCCCCCGGCGCCGTCGGGCACGTTCATGAACGCCTGGCCGCCGTCCTGGGTGAGCGCCAGTCCGGGATCGGTCGCCGTGACCTGTTCGCCGGACTGCGCCTGGTAGGTCACCTGGCCGGCGAGCACGAACGGCGGGGTGGTTGCCCCGACGCCGCCGAACACGTAGCCGCCGCTGCCGTTGTCCTGGTTGGAGAGGGCGACCAGGTTACCCAGCGCGCCACGCAACTGCACGGCGATCGACGCCCGGTCGCTGGCGTTGAGGGTGTCGCTGGAAGTCGTCAGCAGCAGTTCGCGGACGCCCTGCAGTTCCTCGAGCGCCGAACCCATTACGCTGTCGGCCTGCTGGAGGGTGGTGCGCGCCTGGTCGATCATCCGGCCTTCGGCCGCGAGCCGCGCGTCGCGGGCTCGGAGACGCTCGGCTTGCGCGGCGGCCGATGGATCGTCGCTGGGTGTCTCGTCCCGCTGACCGCTGGACAGCCGCGATTGCAGTTCCGACAACCGCGACTGCTGCCTGCCGATGGCCTCGGTGGCGCGCTCGTTGACAGTGGACGTGGCGATTCGCATCCTGATTCTCCGGATCTTTGTCTCAGCCGTTGACCGCGTCGATCAGCGACGCGAACAAGGACTGCGAGGTCGAGATCAACTTGGCCGCAGCCTGATAGGCCTGCTGGAACTGCAGCAGCCGGGCGGCTTCCTCGTCGAGGTTGACGCCGCTGACGCTGTCGCGCGCTGCCTTGGCATTGGCCAGCATTGCCGTCGACTGGTCGCTCGCGGCACTGGCCTGCTGCGCCCTCGAACCGACATCGGCGACGAGATCGGCGTAGGCATCATGGAAGGTGCGGCCGCCGACGCTCGCCGCACCGACGGCCTCGTAGAGCTGCCGCGCATTGCGGTTGTCGGACGTGGTCGAGGTGGTCGGACCGAGCGTGATCGTGTCGCCCGCGGCCGGAGTGCCGGACAGGGACAGGGTCCAGCCGTTGTACGAGATTGGCTGGCCGGCGACGAACGGCACGGCCGCGGGGTTGCCCGTTCCCGCACCGGCGACGTCGAACCCGCCGCTGCCGTTGAAAGTGAGCGTGACCGGGCCGGTCAGGTTGCCGTTGCCGGGATCGGTGACGGCGAACGACCCGACGGCCAGCGAGCCGCCGTTGGTCGCGCCAGCCTGCGGCGTCACCGCCACCGCGGTGGCGAGCTGGCCAGTGGCGCCCAGATTCATCGCAAAGCCCGACGCGAATCGCGACGCGGCCCGGACCATGAAGCGGTCGCCGGCTTGCGGCGTCCCCGATGCGAGGTCGATGGTCAGCCCATCGAGCGTCTGCGGCAGCCCGGATAGCGCGGTCTGCTGACCGTCGGACTGGCGCGTGGCCACGAACTGCGTGCCGTCGAACGTGACGAGGTAGTCGCTTGCCTGCACGGTCGCGGCGTCGCTGACGGTGGCACGCAGCTCGGCCGAGCCGCCGTTGGTCGTGGCCGCGATCGCTGCCGGTGCGCTCCACTTGAACATCGGTTGGCCGGCGCGGCCGCTGGCGTCGATCCCGCCTGCCTGGACCCGGTTGAACGCATCGCCGATCGCGCCCGCCATCTGGCCCAGGCGGGAGCGGGCGGCGGCGAGGTCCTCGGCATGGACGCGCATCAGTCCCGCGATCGAGCCGCCGCCAAGTGCGGCGGCATCGACCGGGAGTTCGGCGTTGACCGTCTTCAGTTTCAGCTGCGGCGTGCCCGATTCGAAAGCGTCGGTTCCGACCGTGAATGTCGAGGCCCGGTCGCCGACGACCAGCGGTTCGCCGGTCACGGTGAAGACGCTCGCGGTGCCGTCGGCGGCGATGTAGGCGTTGCCCTGGGCGCGCTGGTTGATCTGTCCGATCAGCACATCGCGCTGGTCGAGCAGGTCATTGGCCGAGTGCCCGTCGACATCGGTGGCGAGGATCTGCCGATTGACCTCGGCCAGCCGAACGAGAGCACCGTTCAGTTCGGTTACCTCCGCGCTCATCCGCTGCGCGGTGTCGCTGCCCAGTTCGGACATCTGGCGCTCGAGGCTGGTGATCCGTTGCGCCAGGGCGCCGGCACGGCTCAGTACCACGGTCCGCACCGAGCCGTCGGCTGGCGTCGAGACGAGATCGGCGAGCGCGGCGCGGAGGTCGTCCATCGACGTGCCCAGGCCGGTATCGCTGTCGGCGAACAACTGCTCGAGCGTGCGCACCTGTCCCTGGCGCGAGGCGTCGGCGGCTGCCGCTGCCTCGCCGACGCCGACGGCGCGTTCCAGGAAGCCGTCGTACTGGCGCTGGATGGTGTCGACCTGGACGCCCAGGCCGATGTAGCCGGCGCCGGTGCGCTGAGTGCCGGCTTCGGACTGGACCGCGAGCTGGCGGTGGTAACCGGGCGTACTCGCATTGGCGATGTTGTTGCCCGTGGTCTGGATCTGCACGGTCGCCGCTTTCAGCGCGCCCGCTCCGATTTCGAGCAGTCCCATCGTCAGTCCCTCAGATCACCAGCCGGCGCAGTGCCAGCGTCCGTCGAATCGATTTCTCGAGCTTGTCGGCGTAGGCCGGGTCGGTTGCGTAGCCCGCGTTCTGCATGCTCTGCGCATACGCTGCCGGGTCGTGTCCGGCCTTTGCGACGCCGTCGTAGCGCGAATTGCGGGCCATCAGCCGCGACCAGTCGGTGAAGGCTTCGGCGTACGAGTCGTAGGCGCGAAATTTCTGAATCATCCGCAGCGGTCGCCCGTCGACGAACTCGGTCGTCATCGCGTCGACGGTTTTCCCTTTCCAGCTCTGCCCGGCCTTGATGCCGAACAGATTGTGGGTCGTCGAGCCGTCGGCTCGAGTGATCTCGTGCCGCCCCCAGCCTGACTCGAGTGCCGCCTGGCCAACCACCAGATGCGCTGGCGTCCCGGTCTCGCGCTGCACCGCGACCGCATGCGGCCACATCGCGCGGACGAACCGTGCCTGCGACTCGGCAGCAGCATCGTTGGCCAGGTCGCCGCCGAGCGCTGCGGCGGCCGCGGCCTTGACTCCGGGCGAAGCACCCTGGGGATCGGCCCGAACCAGATCGATGGCACGAATCGCCGCACCGGCAGCTCGCGGCGACAATGGCTGGCCGGCCATCGCTTCTGCTCGCACGCGCCAGGCTGCCGCCGTCGCGCCTTGGCGGGCCGCCGCGTCGCCGGTCGCGATCGTGGCGGCCGTGGTCGTGGCGGCAGTCGTTGCCGTGGTCGTCGCGGCGGTCGTTGTTGCGGTCGATTTCGCGGTCGCATCGGCCGGGCCGATGTTCCGGGACAGCTGGCGGGCGATGACTTCGCTCAGCCCACCGGGCCGCCCCGACAGCTTCTGCGCGAACTGCTGGTCCAGCATCGCGGTGTAGGTCTCGCCCGACGGGCCGTCGGTCAGTCCGGTGCGCTGGATCGCGTCGCGCATGCTCTTCAGCAGCGACTGCATGAACAGCGCCTCGAACTGGCTGGCCGCGGCGCGCGCGGCCCGAACCGGGTCGCGCGACGCCTCGAGCTTCAGGCGATCGAGTGACCGTCCGTCGGTGGCAAGGCCGACCGTCGGATCCATCACACCGCTTCCATGATCAGATGATCTCCAGTTCCGCCTTGAGGCTTCCGGAAGCCTTCATCGCCTGCAGGATCGCGATCAGATCCTGCGCGGTGGCACCCAGCGTGTTCAGTGCCTTCACGACGTCGGCGAGCTTCGCGGCGCCCTGCAGATGCATCAGGTTGCCTCCGTCCTGCCGAATCGTGATATCTGCTTGTTCGGCAGCAACGGTCGAACCTTGAGAGAACGGCGCCGGCTGGCTGACGAGCGGCGTGGTGGAGATCGATACCGACAGGTTGCCATGGGCAACCGCGCACTCCTCGAGGGTCACGTTCTGGTTCAGCACGACCGACCCGGTCCGCGCGTTGACGATGATCTTCGCGATCGCCTTCGGCAACGTCACCTCGACCTGCTCCAGCTCACCGAGGAATGCGACCCGCGCGTCCGGTCCTTCGGGCATCCGGACCTGGATCGCCCGGGCATCGACCGCCATCGCACGGCCGGCTCCGAAGCGCTGGTTCAGCGCCTCGACCACCCGACGAGCGGTCGTGAAGTCGGTCTGCATCAACTCGAGTTGCGCGACGGCGCCGGTCAGGGCCCCCGACGGCACCGCGCGCTCGACGGTCGCACCGCCCGGAATGCGACCAGCGCTGAGGTGATTGATCTGCACCTTGCTGCCGGCCGCGGACGCGCCGGCGCCGCCGACCACGACGCTGCCCTGGGCCATCCCATAGATCTGGCCGTCGGCACCACGCAAGGGCGTCAGCAGCAACGTCCCGCCGCGCAGGCTCTTGGCGTTGCCCATCGACGAGACGGTGACGTCGATCACCTGGCCAGGCTGGGCGAACGCCGGCAGCTGCGCCGTCAGCATGACCGCGGCGGCATTGCGAAGCTGCGGCGTGACGCCGGGCGGGAGCTGGACGCCGAGCTGAGACAGCATGGCCGAGAGACTCTGGACCGTGAACGGTGCCTGGGTGGTCTGGTCACCGCTACCGTCCAGGCCGACGACCAGGCCGTAACCGATCAACTGGTTGCTGCGCACGCCCTGGATCGTGGCGATCTCCTTCAGGCGCTCGGCGCGCGCCTGCGGCGCCGTCATCGCAGCCAGCGCGACCAGCGCCGCGCACATCAGGGCTGCCACCACAAGGCGGCGTGCTGCCCGGCCGACGGCGGCGAGCGCTGAATCGCGGCCGCGGGGCGTCTGGCGGCCGACGAGCGTCCCGGTCCCACGACCGATCTGCGGCCGCATCACAGCGGCCACCAGCTCAGGAAGAAGCGCGACAGCCAGCCCGTCGTCTGCGCCCGGTCGATGTCGCCAGTGCCACGGACTTGCAGGCGGGCATCGGCGATCTGCGTCGAACTGACGGAATTGCCGGCCTGGATCGTCGCCGGGTTGACGACGCCGGAGAAGCGCAGGCGGTCGGCGTTCTGGTTGATCCCAATCTGCTTCTCGCCCGAGATCACGAGGTTGCCGTTCGGCAGGAGCTCGACGACCGTCACCGCGATCGTGCCGTTGAAGGTGTTGTCGCTGGCCGCGTCGCCCTTGCCGGCCATCGAATTCGACGAGCTGGACATTGCGCTCGCCCGTGTGAACGATCCAGGCGAAATCAGCGGCAGCGCGCTGATCCTGGCGTCGACGGCGCTCTTGCGATCGAGGCTGGTCGACGAACTCTGCTTGGCGGAAGTCTTTTCCTGCAGTACGACCGTGAGGATGTCGCCGACCAGGCGGGCGCGCCGATCCTCGAACAATGGCCGGAACGAGTCGGGACGATAGATCGCGCCGGTGGCGACGGTCGCAGGCGGCGGCGCGACCGGAATGTTCGGCCGCGCCGTCGTCGGCTCGACGACCTGGACGTTCGGCGGCGGCAGGAAAACCGAGCAGCCGGCCAGCGCCAGCGCGAGCCAGGTCGCGGCCAGCAGGGTTGCGGAGCGCCGCACGCCGCTGATCACAGCTGGCTCAGACGGGCGAGCATCTGGTCCGTGGTCTGGATCGCCTTGGAATTGATCTCGTAGGCGCGTTGGGTCTGGATCATCGCGACCAGTTCCTCGACCACGTTGACGTTGGAGGTCTCGACGTAACCCTGGGTCAGCAGGCCGGCGCCGTTCAGGCCCGGCGTGTTGACGCTGGGGGTACCCGAGGCGGCCGTCTCGACGAACTGGTTCTGCCCGTGCGGATCGAGTCCGGCCGGGTTGACGAAAGTCGCGACCTGGACCTGGCCGATCTGCGTCGGCGCGCTCTGTCCGGACAACACCGCGGAGACGACCCCGTCGGCGCCGACGGTGACCGACTGGGCGTTGGCGGGAACGGTCAGCGGTGGCGACAACGGGGTGCCGTTGGCCGTGACGAGCTGGCCCTGCGGATCGACGCGGAATGCACCGTCGCGGGTGTAGGCGGTCGTGCCGTCGGGCAGGCTGAGCTGGAAGAATCCGTTGCCGTTGATCGCGAGGTCGAACGGATTGTTGGTCTGCTGCAGGTTGCCCTGAGAGAAGTTGCGCATCGTCGCGACCGGACGAACGCCCGTGCCCTGCTGCAGCCCGGTAGGCAACTGCGTCTGCTGCGTCGACTGTGCGCCGCTCTGGCGGATGTTCTGGTAGATCAGGTCCTCGAACTGGGCCTGCGACCGCTTGTAGCCGTTGGTACTGACGTTGGCGAGGTTGTGCGAGACCTGGTCGAGCTGCATCTGCTGGGCATCGAGCCCGGTCTTGGCGATCCACAATGAACGGAGCATCTTGGTTTCCTGTTGGATATCGGCTTTGACCGCTGGATGACGGCTGCGAAAGGTCAGGAGCGGGCCGACAGCAACTGCGCGGCCTTCTGGTCGTTGCTGTCGGCGTTCTGCAGCAGCTTCATCTGCACCTCGAACTGCCGCGCCACGGCGATCATTCCGACCATGGCGTCGACGGCATTGACGTTGCTGCCCTCGAGGACGCCATTGGCGACGCGGACCTGCGGATCGTCTTCGGCAGCGCCGTCGGCGACGCGCATCAGCCCATCGGGCCCCTTGGACATCGACGCCGGTGGCGGATTGACCAGCTTGATCTTGCCGACCGCCATCGGCCGCTGCCCGTCGGCCTTGGCGCTGACCGTGCCGTCGTCGCCGATCGACACGCTGGTCCCCGGCGGCACCGAGATCGATCCGCCGTCGCCGACGACATCGAACCCCTCGGCCGTCTGCAGCGTGCCTTCTGCCGACAGGGCCAGCGCGCCGTTGCGCGTATAGGCCTCGTCGCCGTCGGGCGTGCGGACCGCGATCCAGCCGGCGCCGGTGACGGCGACGTCCAGGCTCCGGCCGGTCTGCTGCATCGGTCCGCTCGAGGGATCGAAGCCGGTGGTGGCCTCGATCGCCGACACGCGCGTGGTCGCGGTCCCGTCGGCACGCACCGGCACCGCCCGGAACGCCGCCAGGTCGGCCCGAAAGCCGTTGCTGCCGACGTTGGCGAGGTTGTTCGACAGGGTCTCCTGGCGCTGCATCAGCGCCTTGGCGCCGGCCATTGCCGTATAGATCGCGCGGTCCATGGTCGGCCTCCGTGAAGGAAACTGGCGTCGCCGCCGTCGTCGATCAGCGCAGGTTGACGATCGTTTGCAGGATCTGGTCCTGCGTCTTGATCGTCTGTGCGTTGGCCTGGTAGCTGCGCTGCGCCGTGATCATGTTGACCAGCTCTTCGGTGAGGTCGATGTTCGACGACTCCAGCGCTCCGGACTTCAACGCGCCGAGCGCGCCGCTGGTCGGGATGCCGACGACCGGTTGCCCCGAATCGGCGGTCTCGGCCCAGGCGTTTCCGCCCATCGGCGCCAACCCCTGCGGGTTCGAGAAGTTCGCCAGCACGACCTGGCCCTGCGCCTTGGTCTCGCCGTTGGTGTAGTTGGCCATGACGGTGCCGTCCTTGGCGATCGAGAATCCGGCGATCTCGCCCGGCGCGAACCCGTTCTGCGTCTGCGCGGTCACCGAGAAGGTCGTTCCGAACTGGGTCACTCCGGTCAGGTCGAGGCTCATCGTTTGCGATCCGCCGGCACTGCCCGAGGTCGGTACCGTGATGGCGACCGGCGTCGACGGCGCCGACAGCGAGCCGTCCGGGTTGAAGGTCAGCGTCGTCAACGAGCCGTTCGGGCCGCCACCGGTGATCGGGCTCCCGTTGGCGGCGCCGTAGACTTCCCAGCTGTTGTCGCCGACCTTGCGGTAGAAAGTGGTCAGCTGGTTCGCGTTGCCCTGCTGGTCGAAGACGCTCAGCGTCGTCGCACCGGAATAGGACGCCGGATCGGTGGCCGAGAACGGCGTTGTCAGCGCCACGATCCGCGAGTCCAGGTTCATCTGGATCTCGCCCTCGGTCGTGGCCTGGGGAGCGATGTTGGCCGAACTCAGCCGCAGTTCCTGTGGCATGCCGACGAGTACCGTGCCGTTGGCATCGGCCCCGTAGCCGGTCAGGCGGGCACCGTCGCTGGTGACGAGGTAGCTGTCCTTGTCGAGGCGGAACTCGCCGTTGCGCGAGTAGGAGACCGCACCGTTGCGCGACAGCCGAAAGAAGCCGCTACCGTTGATCGCCATGTCGAGCGGGTTGTCCGAGGCCGAGATCGCGCCCTGGGTGAACTGCTGGTCGACCGACGACACCGTCACGCCCATGCCGCTCGCCACCGCGCCCTGGCCGTAGATCGAGTTGGCGTAGACATCGGCGAACTGGGCCCGGCTCGCCTTGGCCCCGACCGTGTTCACGTTGGCCACGTTGTTGCCGATCACGTCTAGGTTCTGGGCCGCCGCGTTCAATCCGCTGAGGCCGTTCTGGAAGCTCATCGCATGCTCCTTACTGGATTACCTTGGGCTGGGGCTGGAACACCCCGCTGATGCTGCTGACCGCGATCTGCTGGCCGCCCGCGAGCAACGCCATCACACCGTCGGCCGAATCGGTCACGCCGGTCACCGTGTCGGTGGTCAGCGTCGTCGCGGTGGCGCCGTTGTCTGCCATGACGGTGGCGCGCATCGTGTAGTTGCCGGCACCATAGGTGCCGCCATCGGCGTTGCGGCCGGTCCAATCCACGCCGATCGTGCCTGCGGCCTGGTCGGTGAAAGTGCGCCGATCGACTACCTTGCCGGACGCATCGAGCAGTTCCACTGCCACCTGGCTCGCTGCCCTGTCGAGGGCCACGCCGCCGCGCAGCGCGCGCGTATCCGTGCCCCACGTCAGCTTGCTGCCCGGGGCGAGGACGGTCTGTCCGATCAGCCCCGTGGCGTTCGCCGCCCGGCTCATGCCGCTCGATTCGGCGAACCGGGCCATGGTCGAGTTCATCTTCTCGATGCCCTCGACGGTGCTGATCTGCGCCATCTGGGTGGTGACCTGGGCGTTGTCCAGCGGGTTCAAAGGATCCTGGTTCTTCATCTGCGCGACCAGCAGCTGGAGGAAGCGGTCCTGGGTCTGCGAAGAGGCCGTGGTCGATGACGGGGTCGAGGCCGACGCGTCGGCCGAGGCCGATTTCGCATTGCCGGCCGAGGACGCCGTCGCGTTGCCGGCCGTGGTCAGATTCCGCCGTTCGGCCTGGTTGGCCGGGGTTACCGTACTGTTGCTTATCGTGGCCATGGTTACTGACCCAGCTGCAGCGTCTTCAGCATCAGCTGCTGGGCGGTGTTCATGACCTCGACGTTGTTCTGGTAGGCGCGTGATGCCGAGATCATGTTGACCATCTCCTCGATCACGTTGACGTTGGACTGGGTCACGTAGCCCTCGCCGTCGGCCATCGGGTGGGTCGGGTCGTAGTTGCGCTTGGCCGGCGACGGGTCCTCGACCACGTTGCTGACGCGCACGCCGGTCTGCCCGGCCGGGCCCGGCCGGGACTGGAACACGACGGCGCGCGCCTTGTACGGCTGGCCGTCGGGCCCGGCCACGCTGTCGGCATTGGCCAGGTTCGAGGCAACGGTGTTGAGCCGCTGGCTCTCGGCCATGACGGCCGAGGCCGAGACGTCGAGGATCTTCATCAGGGACATCGTCTATCCTTTCCTCATTCGCCCTTGATCGCGCTCAGCATGGTGCGAACGTGACCGTTGATGAAGCGCAGCGTGGCTTCGTAGCGAACCGTGTTGTCGGCGAATGCCGCCCGCTCGCGATCGAGTTCCACCGTATTGCCATCGATCGCCGCCTGCTCGGGCTGGCGGTACAGCATCCGGGGGTCGCCCGCGGACCGGACGGCGCCCGAGCCGCCGGTCAGTGCCAGGTGACCGGCGCGGGCCGGCTCCGAAGACGCGCCGACCGGCAGCGGCGCGGTGCCATTAGCCGGCGCGGCGCCGCCTTCGGTCGCCTGCGCGCCGGTGGCACGGCTCAGTTCAGCGGCAAAATCGAAGTCGCGCGCCTTGAAGCCCGGCGTGTCGCCATTAGCGATGTTGCCGGCGAGGACGGTCTGGCGCTGGGCCCTGAGGTTCAGCGCCTGCCCGTGGTAGTCCAGTATCGAATTGATGCCGTTGCTCATTGGTAGGTCATTCGTCACCGACACGATCGCGACTGCCGCGGCCGGTCTTGGGGATGGCGCATGTTGCGGCAGCCGGGACCGCGGCAATCACCGGATAAGTCGGTCAAAGCCCGGTCTTTTCGAGCGCAGGTCGTCCGCCGGCCGCGGCTATCTTCTGGTCCATGAACAGATCGACAGGCGGGAAGACGCGAATCCCGGGCAGCAACTGGCTCCGGGCGCTCGGCTGTTCAGCCGTGACCCTGGCGATGGCCTGCGCGGCACCGCCCGCGCTCGGCGCCGATCCGGCCGCCGACGCGCTGATTGCGCGCTTCGTCCAGGGGACTATCGGCGACGGCTATCGTGTCGAGGTCGAGGTCGGACAGCTGGACCCGCGGCTGCGACTGGCGCCCTGCGAGCGGATCGAGCCGTTCGTTCCTGCCGGCGCCCGCCTCTGGGGCCGGTCGATGATCGGCGTCCGCTGTATAGAGGGGGCGAACTGGAACGTCTCGCTGCCGATCAACGTCCGCGTCTTCGGGCAGGTCCTCGTGGCCAACACGACCCTCCTCGCGGGAGCACCGGCCAGCGAGCCGGACTTCCGGTTGGCGGAGGTCGATCTGACCCGCGAAGGTCGCAACGTCCTGAACGATCCGTCGGTGCTGGCCGGCAAGACCTTGAGCCGAACGATCTCCGCCGGTCAGCCGCTCCGTGCCGATCATCTGCGCGTCCCATTGGCCGTTTCCCCGGGTGACCCGGTCCGGATCCGGCTGCTGGGCAACGGGTTCGAGGTCGCTGCCGAGGGTGTTGCCATGTCGGGCGCGGGCGATGGCCAGCCGGTGCGGGTTCGAACGGACAACGGCAGGGTGCTGAGCGGCACGGCCCGTGGCCGGCTGGTCGAGATCCGGATGTGACGCCATGCCGAACTCTCGCGTCGGTCACCGCTCGGCAATCCGACCTGCGGTCGCCGTCGACTCAAGTTCTCCGAAAAGCTGCCGATGACAGTGCTCAGGATCCCTTTCCGATCGGCAAGACGCCATCAGGAGCACTGAAATGAAAGTGGGGCAACTGTACGAAGCCAACCAACTCGACGCCACGTCGCGGGTCGGCACGCGTCC
>JBEVJQ010000034.1:0-11100 GCA_040510055.1 Burkholderiaceae bacterium
CGTTCATCGCCGAGCACGACCTCGAGGGCTGGCTGCAGCCGCGCGGCCCGGATTCGATCGAGCCGGTACCCGGTACATCGCCTCGCGCCCTCGGCTACGGGCTGCCTGAGTTCGGCCTGTGGCGGCTGTTTTCTCCGACCGAGTTCACCCAGGTCAACGCCGCAGTGAACCGCGTCATGGTCGCGCGCGCCGTGAGCCTGCTCGCCCCCGCGCCGGGCGACGTCGTCGCCGACCTGTTCTGTGGCCTGGGCAACTTCACGCTCGCGCTGGCCACGCGCGCGCGCCGCGTCATCGGGATCGACGGCGCCCTGCCGCTGGTCGAGCGGGCCGCGGCCAATGCGCGGCACAACGGTTTCGGCAGCGCGCAGCGCCCCGATCACGTTGTCGATTTCCAGGTGGCCGACCTGTTTGGCCTCGACGAGGCCCGCTGGCAGGCGTTGGGCCCGGTCGACCGGTGCCTGATCGACCCGCCGCGCGACGGTGCGCTTGCGGTTGCGCGCACGCTCGCGACCACGCCGGCACCGCCGAAACGGGTCGTCTACGTCTCCTGCAACCCGGCGACGCTCGCCCGGGATGTGGCGATACTGGTCCACGAGGGCGGGTGGCGGCTCGATTCGGCCGGGGTTGTCAACATGTTCCCTCAGACATCGCACGTCGAGTCGATCGCCGTGCTCGAGCCAGCCCGCTCCGAATGACGGCACTGCCCGTCGGTCGAGATCGGAAATGAAGAAGGGCACCCCGTATCAGGGGGCGCCCTTCAAGGCCCGCTGTCGCGGGCCTGGTTGCCGCCAGCGGGGCGGCAATCCTGGCCGTTGCGCGCCGCCCGCCAGGCGGGCACCGCTTATAAGCTACGCGTTTCTGCCGCTGGTGATCCCCAGCAACGCGAGCAGGTTGCTGAACACATTATAGACGCTGATGTAGATCGACAGCGTCGCCGTCACGTAGTTCGTCTCGCCGCCGTCAATCACCCGCTTCAGGTCGTAGAGGATGAACAGCGAGAAGATGATCACGGCAAGAACCGAAATCGTCAGCATCAGGGCCGGCAGCTTCAGCCAGATGTTGGCGATCGCGGCGATGAAGATCACCACGAAGCCGATCGTCAGCCACTTGCCCATCGACGAGAAGTCGCGCTTGGAGACCTGCGCGACTGTGGCCATCGCGGCAAAGACCAGTGCCGTCCCGCCGAAGGCCATCATCACCAGGTTGGTCCCGTTGCTCATGCCCAGCACGAAGCCGAGCAGGCGTGACAGCATCAGGCCCATGAAGAACGTGAATGCCAGCAGGAGCCCGACTCCGATGGCGCTGTTCTTGAACTTCTCGATCGCGAACATGAAGCCGAAGGCCACGCCGAGAAACACCAGCAGGCCGATGAACGGGCTGCCGGCAAAGAAGCTGAAACCGGTTCGGACGCCGATCCAGGCGCCAATGACGGTCGGCACCATCGACAGCGCCAGCAACCAGTAAGTATTGCGCAGTACCCGGTTGCGGGATTCGACTCCGACGGTTGCCGTACCGGCACCGCCGCGGGTTCCGTCCCAGGGCATGGGTTCCATCGCCATTTGACTCGATCTCCGAAAAACGCTCGTTGAGGGCAAGACCGACCGACCGCCCGACTGGGGCGGAACTTCCGGTCACACCGGTAAAAGGATTGTCGCATGCCGCAAGGCGGCGCGCGTAAACAAACGCTCCGGAAGCCCCGTCGGGCTGTCTGACGTAAGTGACTGATATACTGACAGGTTTACTGGCTGTGTTGTAATCGGAGGTCAAGTCCTGCAACGGCAGGTTTCGGGGGTCGCGCCAGGGCTGGATCGGCTTGCTCGAGCGAGCAACCGTGATGCTGCAGGCTCGGAGTTCGCGGGGTCGTGGCTCGGGTCTGGGGCCGATTCGCGGCGATCGAGAACCGCAATCAATGGGGTCCGCGAGCCCTCTGGATGGCCGCGAAACCCGGTGCGGCCCGCTTCGCCGGACGGGGCCGAACCCGACCGCCCGGGGCGGCGATGCCCACGGCCGTTCGGCATCTCCGACTCCCACCGCCGTACCCGACGTCATTCGTGACAGGCCAGACCCGACCGCCGCCGTTCCAGCGATTCGGGACCGGCTGTCGCCGGACTCACCCGATTCAGAGCACCCTTGGAGCGTGTTGCAATGGCTACCGAAAGAACCCTGTCGATCATCAAGCCCGACGCGGTCGCGAAGAACGCGATCGGCCAGATCCTGGCGCGCTTCGAGCAGGCCGGATTGAAGATCATCGCTGCACGGATGATGCAGTTGTCGCAGGCCGAGGCCGAGGCGTTCTATGCCGTCCACCGCGAGCGGCCGTTTTTCAAGGACCTGGTGAAATTCATGGTCTCCGGTCCGGTGATGGTCCAGGTCCTCGAGGGCGAAGCGGCAATCAAGCTGAACCGGGACCTGATGGGTGCCACCGACCCGAAGAAAGCGGACAAGGGGACGATCCGGGCCGAATTCGCCGACAGCATCGACGCCAATGCGGTCCACGGTTCGGACGCGGCGCAGACCGCCGCGCAGGAGATCGCGTTCTTCTTCCCGGCGATGCAAATCTGCGCGCGCTGAAGCCGGGTGCGATCGGCCGTGGACGGTGACCCCGGGTGACGATGACCACCAACCTGCTCGGACTCGATCGGACCGGCTTCGAGGCGTTCTGCTTCGGTCTCGGAGAGAAGCGGTTTCGTGCCACCCAGCTGATGCGCTGGGTCCACCACCGTGGCTGCGGCGACATCGACGCGATGACCGACCTGGCGCGCGCGTTTCGCGATCGGCTGCGCACGACGGCCGTCATCGCCGCGCCGGCGGTGATGGCCGACCGGGTCGCGCCCGACGGCACGCGCAAGTGGCTGTTCGATGTCGGCGGCGGCAATGCCATCGAATCGGTCTTCATTCCGGAAGCCCGCCGCGGGACGCTGTGCATCTCGAGTCAGGCGGGATGTGCCGTCGACTGCCGGTTCTGCGCCACCGGCAAGCAGGGCTTCTCGCGCAACCTGCGCACCGACGAGATCCTCGGCCAGGTCTGGCTGGCGAATCGGATGCTGCACGACGATCCGGCAGCGATCGTCCGGCTGAATGAGGGCGGTGCCGAGCCAAGTGCCGGGGCAAGGGGCACAGCCGGGGAGGCGGTGGCCCAGGTCGCGCAGCGACCGATCAGCAACGTGGTGTTCATGGGGAGGGGAGAGCCGCTGCTCAACTACGAGGCGCTGCTGCCGGCGCTGCGAGCACTGCTCGACGAACACGGCATGGGCCTGTCGCGACGCCGGGTCACGGTCTCGACCTCGGGTGTCGTCCCGATGATCGAGCGACTCGGTCGCGACTGCCCGGTGGCCTTGGCGGTGTCGCTGCACGCCGGCAACGACGCGCTGCGCGATCGACTTGTCCCGATCAACCGCAAATATCCGCTGCTCGAGCTGATGGCGGCCTGCAAGGCCTACCTCGCGGTGGCACCGCGCGACTTCATCACCTTCGAGTACGTGATGCTCGAAGGCGTCAACGATTCGGTCGTGCAGGCGCGCGAGTTGACGCACCTGCTGGCCGACGTGCCGTGCAAGCTGAACCTGATCCCGTTCAACGGGTTCGACGGATCGGGGCTGCGTCGCTCGTCCGACACCGCGATCGAGGCGTTCGCCGCGGTACTGGCCGAGGCCGGGCTCGTGACTACGATCCGGCGGACCCGGGGCGACGAAATCGCCGCTGCCTGTGGGCAGTTGGCCGGTGAGGTCGTCGATCGCACCCGGCGCGCGGTGCGGCTGCAACCAGTGATGAGGGTCGAGCGCGGCACTGCGCCGACCCGCGAACGGGCTCGGCGCGACCGGGCGGGAATGGGAACGTGAAGCAGGAACGGTCGGTGGACGGCGCAGCAGTCGACGGCGCAACGGGTTTGCGGCCCGAATGGCGGTGGCCACGGCGATCGCTGGCGGCCGCCGCGGCCATGGCCTTCGCAGTGACCGTGGTCCTCGGCGGCTGCGTCGCGACCGAGAATGGACGACCGGCCGGTTCCGGTGCGCCCCCGGGGTCGGCCGCCGGACTGCCCGCCGATCGGGCCGACAGCGACACCGGCGCGCGGACCCGCGGTTCCGAAGCCAACGACGAAACCCGGCGCCGCGCCCGGATCCGGCTCGAACTGGCTTCGTCGCACTACCAGCAGGGGAACTTCGCCCAGGCGCTGACCGAAATCGACCAGGCGATCGCCGTCGACGGGCGCCTGGCGGCCGGCTTTGGAATGCGGGCGTTGATCTACTGGCAGATCGGCGACATGCAACGCGCCGAAAGCGACTTCCGCCAGGCGTTGACGATCGAGCCCAACGATGCCGAGGTCAACAACAACTACGGCTGGTTCCTCTGCAAGACCAACCGGCCGAAGGAATCGATCCAGTATTTTTTGACGGCGTCGGCCGATCGACTCTATCGGACGCCGGCGATGCCGATGCACAACGCGGGCATCTGCTCGCTGCAGGCCGGCGACGAGGCCGCGGCCGAGAACTACTTCCTGCGCGCCTTCCAGATCGATCCGGCCAACGCGGTGGCGATGTACAACCTGGGCGAGATGTACCTCAAGCGCGGCAACATCGAGCGGGCGCGGTTCTACTCGGATCGACTGCTGTCGCAGTACCAGTCGAATGCCGAGACGCTTTGGCTCGGTGTACGCGTGGCGCGTCGCGGAGGTGATGGCGTCTACTCGAACAACCTGGCCCAGCAGTTGGAGCGACGATTCCCCGAGTCGCGGGAAACGGCGCTCCTGAGACGAGGAGCATTTCAGTGAGCGACGTGGTGGATGAGGTCGACGGCCGGCGAGTCGTTGCGACACCGGGCGACCTGGTAGCCGCGCGCGAGGCACGCGGCATGAGCCAGATCGACATCTCGCAGCGGATCAAGCTGCAGATCCGTCAGGTGGCGGCGCTCGAGGAAGGCTCGTGGGACCTGCTGCCGGGTCGGGCGTTCGCCCGCGGGGCGCTGCGCAGTTATGGCAAGCTGGTCGATGCCGACGTTTCGCCGCTGCTCGACTCGGTCGGCATGGCCGACGTTTCGGCACAGTTGCCTCTGGGGGCGATCAGCACACGTACCGGGCCGCGGACCAGCGTCGCCATCGACAGCGGCCGGCGCGCCCGCCCGATGCTCTGGGTGATCGGCGGGTTGATTGCCGTCGTAGGGCTGGTTTTCTACTTCGGCGCAGTGCACGACGAGGGTCGGCAGCACTCACCGGTCGATTCGGCGGAGGTGGCGCGGCCGGCCGGCGGCCCGTCGTCGGGCGGGGCGGTCGATCCCGGTACTGGTGCGACGCCGCCCGGTGGACCGGTCGCCGCGCCGGCGGCCGGCGGGGTGCCGAGTCCGTCGGCCCGCGCCGCGGAAGGAAGTACGGCCGGCGCCGCGGCCGGCACGGGCGGCGAAAAGCCGATGGCGGGTGCCACGTCCGGCGCTTCGACCGTCGGGGGCTCGGACGCCGCGTCTGCCGGGTCGACGGCACCCGTCGCGGCAGGCCCCGCAGGTGCGCCAGGCGCAGCGGGTGCGGCCGGCTCCGCAGCGACGGCCGGCTCGGCAGCGCCGACAGGCTCCGCAGGTGCAGCCGGCTCGGCAGCCACGGCCGGCTCGGCAGCGGCTCCGGCGCCATTGGCCGGGGCACCGGCAGGCGCCAGCGGCCCCGGTTCGTCCGGTGCGCCCGGTGAGGCGACGTCCGCGACCGGAAGCGGGTCTGGCCAGGGCGTGATCCGGTTCACCTCCACCGAGAATTCCTGGGTCGGCGTTCGCGACGCCACCGGCAAGCAGATCCATGCGGCCGTGGTTCCGGCCGGGACGACGGTCTCGGTCCAGGGCAAGCCACCGTACCAGCTGACCCTGGGTAATTCCTCGCGGATGAAGGTGCAGTACGACGGCAAGGAGCGCAAGGTGCCGCCGCCCAACGAGAAGAACATCGCCCGGCTGGAGTTGCCTTGAGCGACCAATCGTCCGTGGTAGTAGGTCCGGCGCGGCGGCGCCCGACACGGCGCGTCGTCGTCCGATGGGCCGACCGTGAGATCGCCATAGGCGGTGGGGCGCCTGTCGTCGTGCAGTCGATGACCAACACCGATACCGAGGATGCGATCCGGACCGCGATCCAGGTCCGTGAACTGGCACAGGCCGGTTCCGAAGTGGTCCGGATCACCGTCAACACGCCGGCCGCGGCGCGCGAAGTACCAGCGATCCGCGAACAACTGGACCGGATGGGGCAGTCGGTGCCGCTGGTGGGCGATTTCCACTACAACGGCCACAAGCTGCTCGGCGACAACCCGGACTGCGCGCAGGCGCTGTCGAAGTACCGGATCAATCCGGGCAACGTCGGCAGCGGCACGCGGCGTGACGACAACTTTCGCCGGATGGTCGAGGTCGCTGCCCGTCACGGCAAGCCGGTGAGGATCGGCGTCAATTGGGGTTCGCTGGACCAGGCCGTGCTCGCTCGCTTGATGGATCTGAACGCCAAGGCATCGACGCCGCTGCCGGCGCAGGCGGTGATGCGCGAGGCGCTGGTGACTTCGGCGCTCGAGAGTGCGGCGCTGGCCGAGGACACCGGCCTGCCAGGCGATGCGATCGTCCTGTCGGCCAAGGTCTCCAATGTCCAGGACGTGGTCGCCGTCTACCGTGAGCTGGCGCGACGCGGCAACTATCCGCTGCACGTCGGCCTCACCGAGGCCGGCATGGGCAGCAAGGGCATCGTTGCGTCGACCGCCGCGCTGGCCCTGCTGCTGCAGGAGGGAATCGGCGACACCATCCGCGTGTCGCTGACGCCCGAACCCGATGGCGAGCGCACGCGCGAGGTCGTGGTTGCGCAGGAAATCCTGCAGTCGCTCGGTCTGCGCGCATTCGCGCCCGTGGTCATCGCCTGTCCCGGTTGCGGCCGGACCAGCAGCACCTACTTCCAGGAACTGGCCGACCGGATCCAGCGCTATCTGCGCGACCAGATGCCGTCGTGGCAGCAGCGCTATCACGGTGTCGAATAGATGCAGGTCGCCGTCATGGGCTGCGTGGTCAACGGCCCCGGCGAGTCGCGCCTGGCCGATATCGGGATTTCGCTGCCGGGCTCGGGCGAGGCGCCGGTAGCGCCGGTGTTCGTCGACGGCAAGCGCACGGTGACCCTGAAGGGCGAGCGCATCGCCGAAGAGTTCCAGGCGCTGGTCGAGCGCTATGTCGCAGGCCGCTACGGGACGTCACTGGCCGTCGCCGCGGCCAGCGAAGGGCGAAGCCACGGCGAAGCGGCCGAATCCGTGCCTGCGACCTCCCCCTGACCGGCCGGGCGATGAGCACCGACGACAAACCGCGGCGCCTGACAGGCATCCGCGGGATGAACGACATCCTGCCCGATGCGGCCAGGCGCTGGCAGCAACTCGAGGACGTGGTCTGCGGCTGGGTGCGTGCCTATGGTTACAGTCAGATCCGCACGCCGATCGTCGAGCACACGGCGCTGTTCACCCGTGGCCTCGGCACGGTTACCGACATCGTCGAGAAGGAGATGTATTCGTTCGAGGACGCGCTGAACGGCGAGCACCTGACGTTGCGTCCCGAGATGACGGCTGGCATCGTTCGCGCAGTGATCGAGCACAACCTCTTGTACGACGGGCCGCGAAGGCTCTGGTCGATGGGCTCGATGTTTCGTCACGAACGGCCGCAGCGCGGCCGCTACCGCCAGTTCCACCAGATCGACGTCGAGGCGCTGGGCTTCGCTGGTCCCGATATCGATGTCGAGCTGATCGCGATGTGCCAGCGGCTCTGGGACGACCTCGACCTCCGCGGCATCGCGCTTCGTATCAACTCGATCGGCGACGAGGCCGAACGGTCCCGGCACCGGATCGAGCTGATCGGCTGGTTCGAGAAGCACGCCTCGTTGCTCGATGGCGATGCCCGGCGGCGGCTGCACAGCAACCCGCTGCGCATTCTCGACAGCAAGAATCCGACGATGCAGGAGATGATCGAGGGCGCGCCGCGGCTGATCGATTTTCTCGGTCCCGAGTCGCTGGCGCACTTCGACGGGGTCCGGCAGGGTCTGTCCGACCTCGGGATCGTCGCCACGGTCGATCCGCGGCTGGTGCGCGGCATGGACTACTACAACCGGACCGTGTTCGAGTGGGTCACCGATCGGCTCGGCGCCCAGGCCACGGTCTGTGGCGGCGGCCGCTACGATCCGCTGATCGGCATGCTGGGCGGCAAGGACGCACCGGCTTGCGGTTTCGCGATCGGGGTCGAGCGATTGCTCGACCTGCTCGAGCAGAGCGGTCACGAGGTTGCCGACGAACATCCCGACGTCTACTTGATCTGGAGCGGCACGACGACGTCGTCGGTGGTGCTGAAGGTGGCCGAGCAGTTGCGCGCCGCCGGTATCGACGTGGTGATGAACGCCGGCGGTGGCAGCTTCAAGGCCCAGTTTCGCCGTGCCGACGCCAGTGGCGCGAGCCACGCGCTGATCATCGGCGACGATGAAGTCGCTCGCTCGGAAGTGGGGCTCAAACCCCTGCGTGGCGGCCCGGTTCCCGCATCCGCCGGTGGCCAGCAGGCGATACCGTTCGACGCGGTGGTCGAGCGGGTCCAGGCGGCATTGCTCGGCGACGGTGATCGGGACCGGGACTGACCCGCGAAGCAACGGAAGGCAAGCGAATGGCATACGACCTGCAGGAACAGGAACAGATCGATCAGCTGAAGGCGTTCTGGGCGCGCTGGGGAACGGCGATCCTCGGCGCGGTCACGGCCGCCCTGTTCGCGTTCGCCGCGCTCAAGGGCTGGGAGTGGTACCAGTGGCGGCAATCGGCCACGGCCGGCGCCCACTACGCGCAGCTGATGGAGGCGGTCGACAACAAGGACACCGCGGCGATCAAGGGTCGGTCGAAGGACCTGATGGACGACTTCGGGTCGACGGCCTATGCGCAGATGGCCGGCCTGGTGTCGGCCCGGGGGCTGCTCGATGGCGGGGACCGCGGCGGCGCCACGGCGGCGCTGAAATGGGTTGCGGACCGCGGCAAGGATCCGGAGTTCCGGTTGCTCGCGCGGCTGCGGCTGGCGGCGCTGCAACTGGACGACAAGGCCTACGATGCCGCGCTCGCGACGCTGGCGTCACCGGACCTCGCTGCCGCCAGCGTCGACCTCAAGGCGGCGTTCAGCGATCGCCGTGCCGACGTCCTGTTCGCATCGGGCAAGCTGAAGGAGGCGCGCGCCGAGTACGACAAGGCGCTCGAGCAGGCCAGCGCGACCAGCGGCCTGCGGGACCCGATCCAGTTGAAGCGCGATGCGATCCGTGGCTGAGCTGGCGCGGATGCCGGCCCGGGTGGCCCTCGTCGGCCTGTTGCTGGCCGTGCTCGCTGGCTGCGCGACCAAGCGGCCCGATCCGCCCCCTTATCCGCAGGTCACGGCCAGCGCCCAGTTCCGCGCCCAGTGGACCTACGGTGGCGTCGGCAGGGCCGGCAGCGGCTTTGCCCCGGCGGTCGTCGGCGACGAGGTCTGGGCAGCCTCCGACTCGGGGCGGATCTCGATCGTCGATGCCGGCAACGGCCGGTTCAAGCGCAGCATCGAGTCCGGCACCCGGCTCGCCGCCGGCGTCGGCAGCGACGGGCAACTCCAGGTCGTCGTCACCCGCGACGGCGACGTGCTCGCGTTCGACAGGTCCGGCAAGCGCCGCTGGCGCTCGCCGCTGGGGGCCGAAGTCACGACGGCGCCCTCGGTCTCGGACCATGCGGTCGCGGTTCGAGCCATCGACGGCCGGATCGTTCTGCTCGAAGCCGACGACGGGACGATCCGCTGGACCTGGCGCCAGCAGCCCCTGCCGGCGCTGACGTTGCGTCAGAGTTCGCCGATGGTGTTCGACGACGACGTCCTGTTCGCCGGCCTGCCCGGGGCGCGGCTGGTGGCCCTCGACCTCAAGCTCGGCGCGCCGCGCTGGGAGCAGATCATCGCCAGCGCCCGGGGCGCGACCGAGCTGGAGCGGCTGATCGACGTCGCCGGCGCTCCGACCGTCGACGACGAGCGCGTCTGCGCCATCGCCTACCAGGGCCGGCTCGCCTGCCTGCGCAAGGACGACGGCCGGGTCGTCTGGGCCCGCGACGTGGCCTCGGCCTACGGGATGTCGCTCGTCGACGACCGGATCGCCACGATCGACGGCGCCGATCGCGTGCTGGCGCTGCGGATCGGCGGCGACGAACTCTGGCGTCAGGACGCCTACGTCCGGCGAGCGATGACCCGACCGGTACTGGTCGGCGACTATCTCGTCTTCGGCGACCGCGCCGGCAGCATCCACGTGCTCTCGGCCGGCGACGGCACCCCGCTCGCTCGCGTTTCGCCCGACGGCAAGGCGATCACGGCGGCCGCGGTGATGTCGCAGCGCGTGGCGTACTTCCAGACGGCCGGCGGCAGCCTGGTCGCGCTCCCGCTGCGCTGACGATGGAGCGGCTCCCGGTGATCGCCCTGGTCGGGCGCCCGAACGTCGGCAAGTCGACGCTGTTCAATCGCTTGACGCGGACCCGCGACGCGCTGGTCGCCGACGTACCGGGCCTGACGCGTGACCGGCATTACGCGCCGGCCTCGTTCGATGGCCGGCGCGTGGTGCTGATCGATACCGGTGGCTTCGAGCCGGTGCGATCCGAGGGCGTCGCCGCGCTGATGGCGCAGCAGACCCGCCAGGCGATCCTCGAGGCCGACCTGGTCGTCCTCGTGACCGACGGCCGCCAGGGGCTGGCGCCGCGCGACCTCGAGATCGCCAACGAACTGCGCCGGGCGACGCGGCATGTGCTCGTCACGGTCAACAAGACCGAGGGGATGCGCTCCGATATCTCTGTCGCAGAGTTCCATCGCCTCGGGCTCGGCGAGCCGGTGGCGATCTCGTCGGCCCACGGCGATGGCGTGGCGGACCTGGTCGACGAGGCACTGGCGCGGCTGGCCGACCGTTTTCCGGCGCCGGCCGTGGTCGACGACTGGGCGGGCGTCGACGCCGATTCCAGCGATAGCGTCGTCGATGCGATCGAAGACGGTGCCGCCGTCGATCGCGCAGCCGGTGACGCCTTAGATCGCGCAGCCGGTGACGCCGCCGATCCTGCAGCTGGTGGCGCTGCCGATGGCGCAGCCGGTGACGCCGAGGCCGGCCAG
>JBEVJQ010000035.1:0-16001 GCA_040510055.1 Burkholderiaceae bacterium
GAGCGTGCGTGCGCCTGGAGGCCTTCGCCGGCGGCAAGGACCGCCGCGATGTCCCCCAGGGTGGCGGCACCTTTCTCGGAAACCGCAATGATGCTCGTTCGCTTCTGAAAGTCGTAGACGCCGAGCGGCGACGAAAACCGCGGGGTGCGCATCGTCGGCAGTACGTGGCTCGGTCCGGCACAGTAGTCGCCCAGCGACTCGGACGAATGGCTGCCGCAGAAGATCGCGCCGGCGTGCCGGATCTGTTCGAGCAGCGGCTCGGGATCGGCCACGGCCAGCTCGAGGTGCTCGGGCGCGATCCGATTGGCCAGCGCACAGCCGGCCTCGAGATCGGCGACCCGGATCAACGCGCCGCGGTCGGCGAGCGAGCGCGCGATGATCGCGCGCCGCGGCTGCTCGTCGAGCAGCCGGGCGATGGCGGCGGCGACGCGATCGAGGTAATCGCCATCCGGGCTGATCAGGATCGCCTGGGCCATTTCGTCGTGTTCGGCCTGGGCGAACAGATCCATCGCCACCCAGTCCTCGGCCACCGTCCCGTCGGCAATCACGAGGACCTCCGACGGACCGGCGATCAGGTCGATCCCGACCTGGCCGAACAGCTGGCGCTTGGCTTCGGCGACCCAGGCGTTGCCCGGACCGACGATCTTGTCGACGGCGACGATGCAGTCGGTGCCGAACGCGAGGGCCGCCACGGCCTGCGCGCCACCGATGGTCCAGACCTCGTCGATGCCGGCCAGTCGCGCCGCTGCCAGGACCATCGGATTGCGTTCGCCGCCCGGCGTCGGTACGACCATGACCCGCGAGCCGACGCCGGCGACCTGCGCCGGAATGGCGTTCATCAGGACCGACGACGGATAGGCGGCCTTGCCGCCCGGGACATAGAGGCCGACGCGGTCGATTGCCGTGGTCCGCTGGCCCAGGCGCGTGCCGTCGGCCTCGGTGTACGACCACGACGGCTGCTGCTGGCGACGATGGAAGCGTCGGATGCGGTCGGCGGCCGCCTCGAGAGCGGCCCGCTGCTGACGCGGCAGCGACTCCAGTGCCGCGTCGAGTGCGGCAGGCTCGAGCCTCAGGTCGGTGATGTCGTCGACCACGACGCGATCGAAGCGGCGGGTGTGGTCGAGGACGGCGGCGTCGCCGCGCTCGCGAACGTCGGCGATGATCCGCGTGACCGTCGCGACGATGGAGGCATCGCGGGCGGCGTCGAACGCCGTCAGCGCACGCAGGGCGGCATCGAAGCCGGGAACACCGGCATCGAGCCGACGGATCAACGCAGCATCGGACCCGTTCATGGGTTCGCCGCCTCCTCCAGACGGTCGATCAGCGGCGCCAGCGCGTCCTGGCGCATCTTCAACGCCGCCTGGTTGACGATCAGCCGCGCCGAGATCGGCATGATCAACTCGACCTCGACCAGCCGGTTGGCGCGCAACGTGCTGCCGGTCGAAACGAGGTCGACGATGGCATCGGCCAGACCGACGAGGGGTGCCAGTTCCATCGAGCCATAGAGCTTGATCAGGTCGACGTGCACGCCCTTGCGGGCGAAATGTTCGGTCGCCGTCCGGACGTACTTCGTGGCCACGCGCAGCCGCCGTCCGCGACGCACCGCGCGCGCGTAGTCGAAGTCCGCCGGTGCCGCCACGGCCATCCGGCAGCGGCCGATGCCCAGGTCGACCGGCTGGTAGAGGCCGTCGCCACCGTGCTCGAGCAGCACGTCCTTGCCGGCAACGCCGAGGTCGGCGGCGCCGTGCTGGACGTAAGTCGGTACGTCGCTCGCACGCACGATCAGCAACCGCAGGGCGGGATCGCCGGTCGGGACGATCAGGCTGCGGCTGTCGACCGCGGACGGATCGACGGCAATCCCGCAGCGCGCGAGCAGCGGCGCGGTATCGTCGAATATCCGCCCCTTCGACAGGGCCAGCGTCAGCATTGCGGGGCGTCGTCCTTGCGGCGTCCGTATTTCGGCGACTGCGGCGGATGGACGCGGGTGATGTCGGCACCGACGGACGCGAGCTTGCGCTCCATTGCGTCGTAGCCCCGGTCGAGGTGATAGATGCGCTCGACCCGCGTTTCGCCGCGGGCGCAAAGCCCGGCGATCACCAGCCCGGCCGAGGCCCGCAGGTCGGTGGCCATCACGGTCGCCCCTGACAAGTGATCGACACCGCGGACCACCGCCGTGTGGCCGTCGATGTGGATATCGGCGCCCAGCCGAAGCAGCTCCTGGACGTGCATGAACCGGTTCTCGAAGATGGTCTCGGCGATCGTGGCCGACCCCGACGCGATGCAGTCGAGCGCCATGAACTGTGCCTGCATATCGGTGGCGAAACCCGGGTACGGAGCGGTCCGCACCGACACCGCCGTCGGCCGCCGGTTCATCGTCAACCGCAACCAGTCGGCGCCGCTTTCGATCCGGGCGCCGGCCTCGGTGAGCCGTTCGAGGGTCACGCCCATCGACTCCGGGTCGACGCCGCGCAGCATCAGGTCACCGCCACAGGCCGCGGCCGCGCAGAGAAAGCTGCCGGCCTCGATCCGGTCGGCCATGATCCGGTAATTGGCCGGGCGCAGCGCGGCCACGCCCCTTATCGTGATGCGGTCGGTCCCGGCACCCTCGATCCGGGCGCCCATCGCCACCAGCGCCCGGGCGAGGTCGACGACCTCGGGCTCGCGCGCCGCGTTTTCGATCAACGTCTGGCCGTCGGCCAGGCAGGCAGCCATCATCAGGTTCTCGGTGCCGGTCACCGTCACCATGTCGGTGACGATGTGCGCGCCCTTCAGCTTCGCGGCCCGGGCGACGACGAACCCGCCCTCGATCTCGATCTCCGCGCCCATCGCCTGGAGCCCGCGGATGTGCTGGTCGACGGGACGTTGTCCGATCGCGCAGCCGCCGGGCAGCGACACCCGTGCCTCGCCGCAGCGAGCGACCAGCGGGCCAAGCACGAGGATCGACGCCCGCATGGTCTTGACCAGCTCGTACGGCGCGACCGTGCTGTCGATGGTCGAGCCGTCGAGTACCAGCCGGTCGGGCCGCGGCCGCTCGACGCGCACGCCCAGCAGCCGCAGCAACACGATCGAGGTTTCGATGTCGCGCAGCACCGGCACGTTGTCGAGCGTCAGTTCGCCGGCCACGAGCAGGCTGGCGCAGACGATCGGCAAGGCCGCGTTCTTCGCGCCGGAGACGCCCAGTTCGCCCGACAACGGCCGCCCGCCGCGGATCAGCAGGCTATCCACCGCCGCCGCTGGCACGCCACTCGGCGGGCGTCACCGTCTTCATCGACAGCGCATGGATCTCGGCGCGCATCCGGTCGCCGAGCGCGGCGTAGACGAGCTGATGGCGGGCCACGGGACGTTTGCCCTCGAACGCCGTCGAGACGATCAGGGCTTCGAAGTGGCGGCCGTCGCCGTCGACCGCGAGATGTTCGCAATCGAGTCCTTCGGCAATGTAGCGCTGAACGTCCTGCGGGGTGACCACGGCGGGATTCCTCTCCGGGCGAGCTTCCTGTCGGAGCGAACCGCCGATTCTAACCGCGCAGCTTGTAGCCGCTGGCGAGCAGACGCAGCGCGATCACGGCCACCGCGACCAGCGCGATGGCCACGACGGTCAGGCTCACGACCGGCGAGATGTCCGACTGGCCGAAGAAGCCGTAGCGAAAGCCGTCGACGAGGTAGAAGAACGGGTTCAGGTGCGACAGTTCCAGCCAGAAAGGAGGCAGCGACTCGACCGAATAGAACACGCCCGAAAGGAAGGTCAGTGGCAGAATGACGAAATTCTGGAACATCGCAATCTGATCGAACTTGTCGGCCCAGATCCCGGCGATCAGGCCGAGCGTGCCGAGGATCAGGCTGCCGATCACGGCGAAGGCCACGATCCAGGCCGGCGCCTCGAACCGCGGCGTGATGAACCAGGCCGTGACCAGGAAGACCGTCAGCCCGACGGCCAGGCCGCGCACCACCGCGGCCAGCGTGTACGCCAGGTACAAGGTCAGCGGCCGGATCGGCGGCAACAGCACGAACACGATGTTGCCCGTGATCTTGCTCTGGATCAGCGACGACGAGCTGTTGGCGAACGAGTTCTGCAACACCGACATCATGACCAGGCCCGGAACGAGGAACGAGGCGTAGTCGACTCCGGCGAACACCTGGGCGCGGCCGGCGAGCGCGTGCGAAAAGATCAGCAGGTAAAGCAGCGCTGTCAGCGCCGGCGCGGTCACGGTCTGCGCGCTGACCTTCCAGAAGCGTAGCACCTCCTTGCGAAACAGCGCGCCGAAGCCATCGAGTGCGAAGCGTCCGGACGGGCCCACGGGTGCGGCTCCGGTCATGCGAGCGCCTTCACGCCGTCGTCGCGCATCACGTCGAGGAATACATCCTCGAGGTCGGCGCCGCCGATCTCCATCTCGGTGATCGTGCATCCGGCCTCGCGGATCCGCGCCAGCAGCATCTCGACCTCGGCGAAATCCTCGAGCTTCAGCCGCAGTCGGTCGTCGGCCGGATCGGGCGCGAGCAACCGCGGGTGCAGCGCCTGCGGCAGCGGCGCGCCCGCCAGGCGCAACAGCAGCACGCCCGCTCCGGAGCGCGCCAGCAGGCTCGCGGTGCGATCGAGCGCGACCAGCCGGCCGGCCTTGAGCATCGCCACGCGCTCGCACAGCTGCTGCGCTTCCTCGAGATAGTGCGTCGTCAGGACCACGGTGTGGCCGTCGCGGTTCAACCGGCGGATGAACGTCCAGAGCGCGTGGCGCAGTTCGACGTCGACGCCGGCCGTCGGCTCGTCGAGCACGATGACTGGTGGCCGGTGGACCAGGGCCTGACCGATGAGCACCCGTCGCTTCATTCCGCCCGACAGCGCCCGCATGTTGGTGTCGGCCTTGCCGGCCAGGTCGAGGTGCTCGAGGATCTCGTCGATCCAGGCGTGGTTGCCGACGACGCCGTAGTAGCCCGACGTGATCCGCAGCGTCTCGCGCACCGTGAAGAACGGATCGAACACCAGCTCCTGCGGGACCACGCCGAGGCTGCGACGCGCGGCACGATAGTCGGCCACCACGTCGTGGCCCATCACCGCGACCCGGCCGCTACTGGCCCGCGTCAAGCCGGCGATGATCGAGATCAGTGTCGTCTTGCCGGCGCCGTTGGGGCCGAGCAGCGCGAAGAACTCGCCGGGAGCGACATCGAAGCTGACGCCGCCCAGTGCCTGGAAGGCACCGAAGCGCTTGTGGACCTGCTCGACGTGGACGGCCGGGATCACCGGAGGCGCTGCGTCACGACGCGGGCGCGGGGGCGGCGAACAGCAGGCCGGCAACGCCGTAGACCTCGGCCAGCGCGCGCAACGGGGCCGGCGGGTTGGCCAGCTCGAAGCCCGGCCCGCGGCCCTGGTCGCCGCCGTGACGACGTCCGAGTTCGAGGAGCACGGCCAGGGCCGCCGAATCGAATCGTGCCAGGGGCGCCAGGTCGATTGACTTTTCGGCCTTGGCCGTCCGCAGTTCGCGGTCGAGCGCCGCGAGCGCCGCGACCGCGGTGTCGAAGACGATCGTGTCCGGGGCGACGATCATCAGCTCTTCGTCGGCGGCGACTCGGCAGCGCCGGAACGGTTCTTCTCGGCAAGACTCTTGATCAGGCCGTCGATGCCACCCGACGTGATCTCCTGCGCGAACTGGTTGCGATAGGTCTGCACCAACCAGACGCCCAGCACGTTGACGTCGAAGATCTTCCAGCCGTCGCCGGACTTCTCGAGCCGGTAGTCGAGCTGGATCGGTTCGCCGCGCGGCTGGACGATTTCGGTCCTGACGAGTACCTCGTTGTCCTTCTCGGCATCGCCGCGGAACGGCCGCATCCGCACCGTCTGGTCGCGAACCTCCGCGAACGCGCCCGAGTAGGTCCGCAGCAGCAGCGCGCGGAACTCCTTGCGCAATTGCTCGCGCTGCGCCGGGCTCGCATCGCGCCAGCCGCGACCCACCGACAGCGCAGTCATCCGCTCGAAGTTGACGTTGGGCATGATGTTGGTGTCGACCAGCTGGCCGATCCGTTTCTGGTCGCCGCTCTGCACCGCCTTGTCGGCCTTCAATTCGGCGAGCATCTTCTCGGTCAACTGCTGGACGAACTTGTCCGGCGCGACGGCGGCGCGGGCCGGTCGGGCGGCCGCGAAGACCGCGATCAACGTCAGCGCGGCCAGTGCCAGCGCGAACCAGCGACGGCGGTCGCCTTGCGGCGCCGGCCGACGGGCCAGCGCATGCGACCTTGTCCGGTCAATGGAATGTCGTCGGTCATTCATATTTTCGTGTTCCTGGGGGAAAGGTCCGACCCGTCGAGCGGACCGGGTCGCGTCGCCTGTGCGACGGTGGCGGCTGCGCGTCGTGGCCGCTGCGCCACAGGAGACGGCCGATGGAGCCGGCCCGACTGCAAGCGGTGATCCGGACAGCGGCACCCGATTATCGCCCGCTCGGCCCTTTGCCGTCCGCTACTGCCCTACCCGCCGCAGCGCCTTACTCCGCGACTCCTAGCCGGCTCCGGGCTTGCGGCGGCCATCGGACCGTGCCGGCAATGGTTCATCTGGCGCCGCCGGCGCCCTTGCCCTTGCCGGCGTCGTCGTCCTTGCCGACGCCGTCACCCTTGCCGGCGCCGTCACCCTTGCCGGCGCCGTCGTCCTTGCCGGCGCCGTCGTCCTTGCCGGCGCCGTCACCTTTGCCGGCGTCGTCGTCATTGCCGGAACCTGTGCCGGCGGCTGGCTTGTCGGCCTCGGCCGGCTCGTAGTAGTCCTCGTCGCCATAGTCGGGCAGTTCGTCCGGCGGATCGCCGTCGTAGATCAGCGTGCGACGGCGCTGGAGAAAGCCGTCGCGAATCAGCGAATAGCGATCGAGCGCCAAGCCTTCGATCAACTTCTCGCCGTCGAGCAGATCGGCGCGCTGGTCAACGACTCGCAGACCGACGGCAGCGTTGCGAAAACTGATGTCGTGCGGCAGGCGCCACAACGGGTCGGCCCAGCCATCGATGAAGCGCGCCGGCGCATCGCGTACCGTTGACGGACCAAGCAACGGCAGCATGAGATACGGTCCGCTGCCCACGCCCCAACGGCCCAGCGTCTGGCCGAAGTCCTCGTGGTGCTTGGGTAGGCCCAGTTCACTGGCCACGTCGCCGGCCCCGAGGAAGCCGAAGGTCGAATTGACGACGAAGCGGGTCGCATCCTGCAGCGCCTCGAGCGGCTTGGCCTGGAGCAACTGGTTGGCCGCGGTGTAGACGTCGGCCAGGTTCGAGAACATGTTGCCCAGCACCTGCTGGAACAGCTCGGGAACGTAGCGGTCGTAGCCTTGCGCCAGCGGCCGCAGCGCATAGCGGTCGACGACATCGTTGAAGCGGAAGATCGGCCGGTTGAAGGACTCGAACGGATCGGGGTTGTTCAGGCTACCATCGGTCATGGCGCAGCCGGCCACTGCCAGCGCCACGATCGACAGCGCCAGCCGCGCTTGACGAAGTCGCGGGCGGCTCGTCGTCATTTGCCCTTGCCCGCCGCTCCGGAGTCCTTGGGTTCGGTCGCCCCCTCGGCCGCCTTGCCGTAGAGGAACTGGCCGATCAGGTTTTCGAGCACCACGGCCGACTGTGTCATCGAGACCCGGTCGCCGGCGGCCAGGTTCTCTTCCTCGGCACCGGCCTCGATCCCCAGGTATTGCTCACCCAGGAGGCCGGCGGTCAGGATCTTCAGCGACGAATCCTTCGGGAAGCGGAAACGCTTGTCCATGTCGAGCGTGACCTCGGCCTGGAAGCGCTTCTGATCGAACGTGATGTCGGCCACGCGGCCCACGACGACACCGGCGCTCTTGACCGCGGCCCGAGCCTTGAGGCCACCGATGTTGTCGAAGTTGGCGATCAGCGGATAGGTCGCCGTGCCGGTAAAGGAACTGAGGTTGGCCGCCTTCAGCGCGAGGAAGGCGAGTGCAAGGAAACCGATGAGGACGAACAGCCCCACCATCAGGTCGATCGATCGTTTCTGTATCACCGTTTCTCGTATCCGTCAGATGCGACCGTACATCAGCGCGGTCAGCAGGAAGTCGAACCCCAGCACCGCCAGCGACGAGACGACCACGGAACGCGTCGTCGCCCGGGCCACGCCCTCCGGCGTCGGCTTGGCCTCGTAACCGACATAGAGCGCGACGAAGCCGCAGACGAGCCCGAAAACCACGCTCTTGATGACGCCGTTGCCGACGTCCGACCAGATGTCGACGCCGGCCTGCATCTGCGACCAGAACGCGCCGGGGTCGACGCCGATCAACGGCACGCCGACCAGCCAGCCGCCGAAGACGCCCACCGCCGAGAACAGCGCGGCCAGCAGTGGCATGCAGATCAGCGCGGCGACGAACCGCGGCGCCAGCACCCGCGCCATCGGGTCGACGGCCATCAGTTCCATCGCCGTCAACTGCTCGCCCGCCTTCATCAGCCCGATACCCGCGGTGAGCGACGTGCCGGCACGGCCGGCGAACAGCAGCGCCGTCACCACCGGGCCCAGTTCGCGGACCAGCGACAGCGCCACCAGCAACCCCAGCGCCTCGGACGAGCCGTAGCGCTGGAGCGTGTAGTAGCCCTGCAATCCGAGGACGAATCCGACGAACATCCCCGAGACGGCGACGATCGACAGCGAGTAGTTGCCGATGAAATGGATCTGGTCGACGATCAGCCGTGGACGCCGCAAGCTGGCGAGCGCGAGCCAGAAAAGTCGCAGCGAGAAGCGGGTCGCATGTCCGATGCCCGACAGCCATTCAAGGGTGCGCGCTCCCAGTGTCGCGACCAGCCCGGTGGCTCGCACCATCATGTCGCGAACGCTTTTTCGATCGGCGGGGCGGGATAGTGGAACGGCACCGGGCCGTCGCGCTCGCCCTCGAGAAACTGACGGACCTGCGGATCGGTCGAACGGCGCAGTTCGTCGGGCGTGCCGCCGGCAACCACGCGGCCATTGCCGATCACATACGCATAGTCGACGATCGCGAAGGTCTCGTCGACATCGTGGGTCACGACGATCGTGGTCGCGCCCAGCGCGTCGTTCAGTTCCCGGATCAGGTGCGCGATGGTGCCGAGCGAGATCGGATCAAGGCCGGCGAACGGCTCGTCGTACATCAACAGCGCCGGGTCCAGCGCCGTGGCCCGCGCCAGCGCGACACGCCGAGCCATACCGCCCGAGACTTCCGCGGGCATCAGCCCGGCCGCACCACGCAGGCCGACGGCGTTGAGCTTCATCAGTACCAGGTCGCGGATAAGCGACTCGGGCAGGTCGGTGTGCTCGCGCAGCGCGAAGGCGACGTTCTCGAACACCGAGAGGTCGGTGAACAGCGCGCCGAACTGGAACAGCATCCCCATCCGCTTGCGCAGCGCATAGAGCGCGTCGCGATCGAGCGCGTTGACGTCCTGCCCGTCGACCCGGACCCGGCCGCGGTCCGGTCGGAGTTGGGCGCTGATCAGGCGCAGCACCGTCGTCTTGCCGCTGCCCGAACCGCCCATCAGGCCGACCACGTCGCCGCGGCGAACCACGAGGTCGAGGTCGGCGAGGATCGGTCGATCGCCGTAGCCGAAGGTCACAGACTCGACATTGACGTAGGGGGGACGCTCCAAGTTCCGGGGGCCTTGGCGACGGCGTTGCGACATCGGGTGCGCTGGCCGCGGTTGTGGGAAAGGGCGACGGGGTCGGACCGCTGGTAGGGATGCCGGCCACGGGGAGGCGGCGCGGATGCGAACTGGCGCGGATTCTACTGGTTGGCCGGCCCTCAGCGCTTGAGCAGGCTCGATTCGGCGCCGTTGACCTGATCGGGTGTGCCGGCCAGCACAAGCGTGTCGCCGACGGCGATCGTGAGGTCGTCGGGCCATTCGATCAGCCGCTTGCCGGCCCGCACCAGCGCCGTGACGCGACAGGCGCCGAGCGGCAGATCGGACAGCGAGCGGCCGACGACGACGCTGCCGGCCTGGATGGTCACGGCGTGGAGTCGCTGGTGCTGGTGCTCGATCGACTCGGGCTCGACGTCGTCGGCGCCGTGGAAATAGCCGCGCAGCATCTGGTAGCGATCGTCGCGGATCGCCCGGATCCGGGCCGAGACCTTCGTCAGCGAAACGCCCGAAAGCGCAAGCGCATGCGAGGCCAGGATCAGGCTGCCTTCGACGATCTCGGGGACGACCTCGGTGGCGCCGGCCTGGCGCAGCTCGTCGATATCGCGCTCGTTGAGGGTGCGTACCAGCACCGGCAGCGTCGGCGCGATCGGACGCAGCGCCGCGAGCAGCTTCAGCGCCCCGCGGGTGTCGTCGTAGGTCACGACCAGCGCGCTCGCCCGATGGATGCCGGCGGCCAACAGCGCCTCGCGCCGGGTCGCGTCGCCGAACACCACCGATTCGCCGGCGTTGGCGGCGAGCCGCACGCGGTCGGGATCGAGGTCGAGCGCGACGAAGCCTACACCCTCGGATTCGAGCACGTGGGCCAGGCTCTGGCCGCTGCGGCCGTAGCCGCAGACGATGATGTGGCGCTCGCGGGCGATCGTCTGGGTCGCGATCTTCTGCAGTTGCAACGACCGCTGCAGCCACTCCTGGTTCGAAGCCCGCAGCACGATGCGCCCGGCCTGGTTGATCAGGAACGGACTGATGAGGATCGACAGCAACATTGCCGCCAGCACCGGCTGCACGGTCTCGGGCGCGATCACCTGCGAGTTCAGCGCGAGCACCAGCAGGACGAAGGCGAACTCGCCGGCCTGCGCCAGCCAGATCCCGGTCCGGATCGCCGTCGGAACCCCGCCCCCGCTGCCGTAGACGAGGCCGGCGATCAGTGCGAACTTGAGCGCCACCGGCATCATCAGCAGAACCAGTACCTGCGGCCAATAGGCGAGCACGACGCCGAGGTCGAGCTTCATTCCGATGGTGATGAAGAACAGCCCCAGCAGCAGGTCGCGAAACGGCTTGATGTCCTCCTCGACCTGGAACCGGTACTCGGTCTCGGAGATCAGCATCCCGGCCACGAACGCGCCCAGTTCCATCGACAGGCCTGCCTTCTCGGTCAGCCAGGCGAACAGCAGCGTGGCCAGCAGGACGTTGAGCGTGAACACCTCGTGCGACCGGAGCCGTGCGACATGCAGGAACCAGGAACGCATCACCGGCGGACCGAACCGCAGCAGCAGGAACAGCACCAGCGCCGCCTTGGCCACGGCCAGCAGCAGGTCGAGCCACAACGATTCCGACCCCTTCCCGCCCAGCGCCGGCGTCAGGATCAGCAGCGGGATCAGCGCCAGGTCCTGGAACAGAAGGATGCCGAACGCACGCCGCCCGTGCTCGGTTTCGAGCTCGCGGTTCTCGGCCAGCATCTTGCTCACCAGCGCCGTCGAGGACATCGCCAGCGCGCCGCCGAGCACGATCGCTGCGCGCCAGTCGAGGCCGCCCGGCACCAACAGGCCGACCCAGTCCGGCGGAAACACGAACACCAGCAGCATCAACAGGCCGATGGTGCCGCCGACCTGCGCCGGCCCGAGCCCGAACACGAAGTTGCGCAGGCTCGCCAGCTTGGCCAGGCTGAACTCCAGGCCGAGCGAGAACATCAGGAAGACGATGCCCAGCTGCGCCAGGGTCTGGACCACGGCCGAGTCGCCGGCGAGGTTTCCGGCGTAGGGGCCTAGCACGACGCCCACGGCCAGGTAGCCAACCAGCGCCGGCATTCCGAAGCGGCGCACGATCGCCACCATCGCGATGCTCGCGCCCAGCAGTATCAGAGTCAGTTCGAGCGCGTGCATGGCGGGGAAACTTCCGGCGACACCCGGACGCTATACTGAACCGGATCGAACCGGAAAATCCTGAACCGGTATCGAACCGGAAAATCCGGGCCCTGAACCGCTGACCGCTCGATCGCCGAACCGGAATGCCGATCCAATCGGATTGCCGGGCCGAACGGCGCCCGGCGGCGTCAGACCTGCGGGGCCGCCTCCTCGACCTGATTTCCGGTAGGCGCGCCGGCGTCGGGGCGCGCCGACGCCAATAGTTGTCCGACCCGGGTATCGGGGGCGGCGGGTCCGGCAGGCTGATCGAGCAGACAGGGATGACGAAGATACTACACAGCGAGCGCCTGCTCGAAACCGCATTGCGCGTGCTGCGGATCGAGGCCGAGGCTATCAGCGAGCTGGCGCCGCATCTCGACCAGTCGTTCGTCCGCGCCTGCGGGTTGATGCTCGAGTGCACCGGCCGCGTGGTGGTCGGCGGCATGGGCAAGTCGGGGCACATCGCCCGCAAGATCGCCGCGACCCTGGCCTCGACCGGGACGCCGGCGTTCTTCGTCCACCCGGCCGAGGCGAGCCATGGCGACCTCGGGATGATCACTCGCGACGACGTATTCATCGCGCTTTCGAACTCCGGACGGACCGAGGAACTGCTGGCGATCGTGCCGCTGATCAAGCGCGAGGGCGCACGGCTGATCGCGATGACCGGCGACCGGGGTTCGACGCTGGCGGAGTTGGCCGACGTCCACCTCTACGCCGGGGCGAGGCGCGAGGCCTGCCCCCTGAACCTGGCACCGACGGCGAGCACGACCGCAGCGCTGGCGCTCGGTGACGCGCTGGCCGTGGCGCTGCTCGAGGCCCGCGGCTTCGCCACCGAGGACTTCGCCCGGTCGCACCCCGGCGGCACGCTGGGGCGGCGGCTGCTGACGCGCGTCGCCGACGTGATGCGGACCGGCGAGGCGGTGCCGCGCATCAAGCCTGAAGCGAGCTTCGCCCAGGCATTGATCGAGATCACCCGCAAGCGGATGGGAATGGTCGCAGTGGTCGATGCCGCCGAGCGCATCGTCGGCATCTTCACCGACGGCGACCTCAGGCGGCTGTTCGCTCGCCTCGACGGCAGCACCGAGCCGGTCGCGGTCGATTTCGCGCGGCTCAGGATCGACGAGCTGATGACCCCAGGGCCGGCGCGCATCCGGTCCGATGCCCTGGCCGCGGAGGCCGTGCGCCTGATGGAAGAACGCAAGATCGGTCAGCTGCTGGTCGCCGACGCCGACGACCGTCTCGTCGGGGCGATCAATTTCCATGACCTGCTCGCGGCCAGGGTGGTCTGATGGCGGCGACCCGCCTTCCCCCCGATCGGGCCGAGGCCGCCGCCCGCGCCGCCCGGATCAGGCTGGTAGCGATGGACGTCGATGGCACGCTCACCGACGGGGCGATCATGATCGGCAGCGGCGGCGAGTTGTTCAAGCGCTTCTCGGTGCGCGACGGACTGGGCCTGCGGTTGCTGGCCGATGCCGGCATCGAACTGGCCATCGTCACCGGCCGCGAATCGAAGATCGTCGCGCAGCGGGCGGGCGAACTCGGGATCGGCCGCGTCCACCAGGGCGTGGCCGACAAGGGCGGGGTGCTCGAATCGCTGTGCCGCGACCTCGGAGTGGACGTCTCGCGAGCCGCGTTCGTCGGCGACGACTGGCCCGACCTCGCGGCGATGCGCATCTGCGGTTTCGCCGCGGCCCCGGCCGATGCCGAGCCGGCGGTCATCGCCTGCGCCCACTGGGTCGCGCCACGGCCCGGTGGCAAGGGCGCGATGCGTGACATCGCCGAATTCATCCTGCGCGCCCAGGGGCTGCTGGAGCTGCCATGAACGCGCGCCTGTTCGATCGCGTCGCCGCCGGGATCTCGATGTTGATCCTGGTGGTGCTCGGCCTGGTCAGCTATCTGCTCGCGCTGCAGGCCCAGCGAATGCTGCGCCCGACCGCCGACCCCACGCCGCGCCACGAACCCGACTACTTCGTCGAGGGCGTCAAGGTCCTGAAGGTCAACGAAGCCGGGGAGCCGTCGTTGCGGATCGAGGCGACGCGGTTGCGCCACTATCCCGACAACGACACGCTCGAATTCGACAATCCGCGCGTGCTGACGTTGACCGCGGATCGCCCGGCGCTGGAGGTCGTTGCCGAGACAGGCGTCGGCCCCGGTAGCGGCACGCGCGCCGAACTCAGCGGCAACGTCGTCGTCGAGCGCGAGGCGACGCCGCAGAGCGCGAGACTGATCGCACGGACCGACCAGGCGACCGTCCTGTTCGACGAGAAGATCATCGAGACCGATCGCCCGGTCGAGATCGAACTCGGACCGAATCGATTGAATGGAACCGGGATGCGGCTCGACGGCCAGTCGCGACAGTTGCGGGTAGACTCCCGTGTCCGCGGCACGCTGGCACCGGAAACGGGCGCGTCGCGAAAATGAAGTCCCACGATGTCCCGATGCGTCTCGCGCTCGATCCGACCGCCCTGGCCCTCGCGCAATGCGCCCATGCCGGGGCCGCGGCGCTGCTCATGCTGGCCGTCGGCGCCTGGTCGTCGCCGGCGCGGGCCGAGCGGGCCGATCGCGACAAGCCGACCAACGTCGAGTCCGACCGGCTCTACTACGACGAAGGCAAGCAGACCACGGAGTTCACCGGCCGCGTCGTGCTGACCAAGGGGACGCTGCTGATCCGCAGCGACCACATGGTGCTGCGGCAACTGGCCGAGAACCAGCAAATGGCGACGGCGCGCGGTAAGCCGGCGACATTCCGACAGAAGCGCGACGGTCCCAGTGAACAATACGTCAACGGCTCGGCGCAGACGCTCGACTATGACTCGCGCAACGAGAAGCTGACGTTGACCGGCTCGGCGATGCTGATCCGCAGCGAATGCGGTCGCAACATGGACCAGATCACCGGCGCATTGATCGTCTACGACGGTCGCAACGAGACCTTCTCGGTCGACGGCGGCACTTCGGCCGGTGGCGGCCCTGCTTCGGCAGGGGCCGGTGGCCAGGTCAAGGGCGGTTCTTCGTCCGGATCCGCCGGCTCGGCCAAGGGCGGTGCGGCGGCGGCCGGCAGCAGCGGAAATGGACAGCCGGGCGGCGGCAGCGGCCGGGTTCGTGTCACGATCCAGCCGCGGGCCGACGGCAAGGGGGCCGGGCCGGGCTCAGCGGCGGCCAACCCATGCCCGCCGTCCGATCCGGCCCGGCTGAAACCGGATCCGCGGATCAACTCGCCGCGACCCGATGCTCCGGGCCTGGAGGATTGACGATGGCGGACGCGAGCGCTCGCCGCCACCCTGTCTGATCGACGACGCCCTGTCTGATCGACGCCACCCGGTTTCGTGAGCACGGACCCGCCCGAGAACCCCAGTCGGCTCGACGTCCGGCACCTGCGCAAGTCCTATCGCGGCCGCGTCGTCGTCAAGGACGTCTCGATGGGAGTCGCCAGCGGTGAGGTGATCGGGCTGCTCGGCCGAAATGGTGCCGGCAAGACGACCTGCTTCTACATGATCGCCGGGCTTGTCGGCTGCGACAGCGGCGAAATCGAACTCGACGGCCAGTCGATCATCCGACTGCCGATCCATCGCCGCGCGCGCCTGGGGCTGTCGTATTTGCCGCAGGAAGCCTCGGTGTTTCGCAAGTTGTCGGTAGAGGAGAACGTGCTCGCCGTTCTGGAGCTGGCGCATCTGCGACTCGGCCGATCGCTGTCACGGATCGAGCAGAAGCAGCGCCTCGACGATCTGCTGAAGGAGCTGCAGATCGAGCATATCCGCTCGAATCCGGCGATTTCTCTCTCGGGCGGCGAGCGGCGGCGGGTCGAGATCGCCCGGGCGCTGGCCAGTTCACCGCGCTTCATCCTCCTCGACGAGCCGTTCGCCGGGGTCGACCCGATCGCCGTGATCGAGATCCAGCGGATCGTGACCTTGCTGCGCAATCGCCGGATCGGCGTCCTGATCACCGACCACAACGTCCGCGAGACCCTGGGCATCTGTGATCGCGCCTACATCATGAACGACGGCGTCGTACTCGCCTCCGGCAGCCCGCAGGAGATCGTCCGCGACGAGCGCGTCCGGAAGGCCTATCTAGGCGAAGAGTTCAGGATGTGATCTCGATTCGACCTGTGGACAACCGTCGAACGGCGTGTTGGCTCGATTCTTGCCTACATTTCGGCCGCCTGCGGTACGCTAGGGTCGATGAAAGCAGGTCTACAACTCCGCCAGAGCCAGCACTTGGCGCTGACGCCCCAGTTGCAGCAATCGATCCGGTTGC
>JBEVJQ010000036.1:0-5654 GCA_040510055.1 Burkholderiaceae bacterium
TCGTCGACGGCAAGCTCGACGACTTCGATCGTGACGTCCACGGAACCGCGGTGGCTGCGGTGATCGGCGCTGCCGCCAACAACGCGACCGGCATCGTCGGCGTGGCACCGGCCGTCGAGTTGTTCGCGCTCAAGGCGTGCTGGCAGGATCGCCCCGGCAGCGACGCCGCGGTCTGCAATTCGTTCACGCTGGCCAAGGCGCTGAACCTGGCGATCGAGCAGCGCGCCGACATCATCAACCTGAGCCTCGGCGGGCCGGCCGACCCGCTGCTCGGGCGGCTGCTGCGGCGGGCGATCGAAGCCAACATCATCGTCATCGGTGCCACCGACCCGCAGCGTCCGAACGGCTTCGCGGTGGGCACGGCCGGCGTCGTCGCCGTCGGCGTGACGGAGCGCCCGATGCGTAGCGTCTCGTCGGCATCACCGCTGCTGGCGCCGGGCGAGCGGATCATCAGCGCCCGCCCGAATCGGGCCTACGACCTGTTCTCCGGCAGTTCCCTGTCGACGGCGATGGTCTCGGGGGTCGCGGCCCTGGTTCGTGAACGCAAGCCGGAGCTCCCGGTCGAGGCCGTCGCCGCGATGCTGGCCGGGGCTGTCAATCCGCGCAACGGCTCGGTCAGTGCCTGCCGGGTGCTGGCCCCGATCGTCGGCGAGGCGCTCTCCATCTGCGAAACACCGGTCGACTGAGAAGCGGCGACAAGCAACGCAGCGGGCACGAACTTGTCGCTGCGGCCCTCGCGGACTCGATTGTCGTTGCGGTCCGCGCTGAACACTTGTCGCTGCGGTGCTCGCCGAACCGGCGTCCGGCGGCCCTCCCGCGGATCCCTGGCTAACCGGCCAGTGCGCGTTGCCCCTCGGGGGCGGAGTGATCGTCGATCCACTGCGGCAGCCGCGAACCCGCAATCATCCCGACCAGGCTCGTCAGCAACCCCGCGAGCTGCGGCGGCATCGCGCCGCCGGGGGCGAGCAGTTCGCAGCCGACCCAGACCACGAAGCCGCCGATCACGGCCGCGAGCGCTCCCTGGCGCGTGGCGCGGGCCCAGAACAGGCCGAAGACCAGCGGGACGAACGAGGTGACGAGCGTGATCTTGTACGCACTTTCGACCATCGCGAAGATCGTCAGGTCGCTGTTCAACGCATAGGTCATGACGATCACGGTGAAGCCGAGCACGACGACCTGCATGACGCGAAGCATCTGGCGATCGGAGTGTTCCGGCAGCAGCGGACGGACGATGTTCTCGGCAAAGGTCACCGATGGCGCCAGCAGCGTAGCACTGGCGCAGCTCTTGATCGCCGAAAGCAGCGCGCCGAAGAACAGGATCTGCGCGACCAGCGGCGCGTGCTGCAGCACCAGTTGAGGCAGGATCTGCTGCGAGTCCTCGTCGATGTACTGCTTGACCAGATCGGGCGCGATCAGTGTCGCCGAGTAGCCGAGGAACAGCGGCACGAAGGCGAAGACGAAGTACAGCGCGCCGCCCAGGACCGTGGCCCAGACGGCGATGCTCTCGGTCCGCGATGACGTCACGCGCTGGTAGACGTCCTGCTGCGGCATCGACCCGAGCATCATCGTGCAGAGCGCCGCGACGAAGCCGAGCATCGGCACCAGCGACGCCTCGGGCAGCAGGTTCAGCAGCCCCGCCTGGTCGGCGTGCCGGACGACGGTCTCGACGCCGCCGGCCTTCTCGGCCACGTCCCAGCCGATGTAGAGCATGCCGATGACGATCACGATCATCTGGATGAAATCGGTGATGGCCACCGACCACATGCCGCCGAACAGCGTATAGATGAGGATCGATGCGGCGCCGATGATCATCCCCGCCGACTGCGAAATGCCGTCGCCGGAGACGACATTGAATACCAGCCCCAGCGCCTTGATCTGGGCGCCGACCCAGCCGAGGTACGACGCCACGATCGCCAGCGTGGTCAGCACCTCGACGGCGCGACCGAACCGCTGCCGGTAGAAGTCACCGATGGTCAGCAGCTTCTTCCGATAGAGTGGCCGCGCGAGCAGCAGCCCGAACAGGATCAGGCACAGCGACGAGCCGAACGGGTCGGCGACGATCCCGCCGAGCCCTTCCTTGATGAAGGTGGCGGGAATGCCGAGCACCGTCTCGGATCCGAACCAGGTCGCGAAGACCGTCGCGGTCACGATGTGGAAGGGCAGCATCCGGCCGGCGACGGCGAAATCGGCAGTCGTCTTGACGCGCAGCGCGGCCCAGATGCCGATCGCGACCGAGACGATCCAGTAGGCGAGGACGAATCCGAGCAACATCCGTTAAGCCCTGGGGAAGCGGGTTGAAGTGCCGATGGCGAGCGTGCGGGCGCGTCTTGACAAAAGCGCAGTTTAGCGGCGCCGGTCGGCGATCGGCGCCCTGCGGCCGCGAGTGGTCACGTCTGCAACGGGCTCGATGACGCTGCGTCGTGCGACGATCAGGCGCCGACAGCGGCGCGACACGAGGCGAGGCTGCCACCGCGCAGGGCAGCGCTCGGCAGCGGATGTCCGACGATGCGCTCGGCCAGGTATCCGACCTCGATCAGCGCGTCGATGTCGACTCCGGTGTCGACCCCCATCTCCTCGGCGAGCAGTGCCAGTTCCTCGCTGGCGATGTTGCCGGGGGCGCCCGGCTGGGCGGCGAACGGGCAACCGCCGAGGCCACCGACGGTGGCGTCGAACTGCACGACCCCCAGCCGCATGCCGGTGTAGGCGTTGGCGATCCCCAGGCCGCGCGTGTCGTGCAGGTGCAAGGTCAGGCGAGCGTCGGGCCAACGCTCGCGCACCGCGCCGACCACCGCCGCGATCCGTTGCGGCGTGGCCCAACCCATGGTGTCGGCGAGCGTGATGTCGGTGATCGTCTCACCAGCTTCGTCGGCGATTGCCTGGCCGTCGGCGATTGTCTGGACCACGGTCGCGGGCGCGATGTCACCCTGGAAGTTGCAGCCGAACGCAGCCTGAACGCCGATCCGCTTGACGGGCAGGCCCGCGGCCTGATGAGCCGACGTGACCTTGCGCATCGCCGCCAGATTGCCTTCGCGGTCGCGGTTCAGGTTCTTGCGCGAAAACGCTTCCGAGGCCGCCAGCGAGATCGAGCCATAGAGCCGCAGACGGTCGCGGAAGGCCAGCGCGCGCTTCAGGCCCGACTCGCTGAACCAGAGCGCGGTGAACGCCACGCCGTCCGGTGGGGTGACTTTTTGGACGACCTGCTCGGCATCGGCCCAGCCCGGGACTAGTTTCGGAGACACGAACGAGCAGATCTGGATCTGCTCGAGCCCGGTGGCCGCCAGGGCCTCGATCAGCGCCACCTTGTCGCTGGTCGGGATCGGGTTCTTCGCGATCTGGAATCCTTCGCGCGGCCCTTCTTCCTGAATGACGATGCGCCGAGGTAGGTCGGACACTGTGAATCCTCCGACAATGACGTCACTGCGATGATAGTCGCGCTCGCGAACCCGATGGCAGGCGCGGCAATTGCAAGTCCGTCTGCTACCGCAACAGCGGACGGAGAATCGAATGAAAGAAGAGGTGCCTGCTGGCCGCAAACCGGACCTCGCGGCCGAGCCGCGATGGGAGGAGGCGGTTGCCGCTGCCGGCATCGAACCGCGCTATGTCGACGCCCACGGCCGCACCGTGACGATCGATCGTGAGGCGGCGCTGCGGCTGCTCGATGCGATGAAGGTCGGGCTCGACCCCGACGGCGGTGCGCCGACACCCGCGCCCTTCGGACTGCCGCCGGTAATCGTATCGCACGATGGCGAACCGACGCGGATCGCCCTGCCGGGGCTGAAGTCGGCACTGCGGTGGAAACTGAAGAGCGAACTGGGTGCCGGCCTGGGCGGGGAGACCACCGTCGTCGAGGACCGGCCCGACAGCCACCGCTCCGGTGCTGCGCCCGGGGCAGCGACCCGCGGTCGGGCCATGATCGCGCTGCCGCCGTTGACCGCGGGCTACTATCGCCTGACCATCGAGCCCGGCGGGCATCGGGCGACATTGCTGGTGGCGCCGCGTCGCTGCTGGCTGCCCGAGCGGATCGAGCACGGCGAACGGCTCTGGGGCGTGGCGATCCAGCTCTACCTGATGCGATCGGCCGACGACTGGGGTATCGGTCATTACCCGATGATCGGGCATCTCGCCCGGATGCTTGCCAGGCATGGCGCCGACGTCATCGGTCTCAATCCGTTGCACGCGCTCTTCGCCGATCGGCCGGAGCAGGCGAGCCCGTATTCGCCGGCAAGTCGGCTGCTGCTCAACGTCCTGAACATCGACGTCAGCCAGGTTCCGGAATGGCCGCGATGCGCTGCGGCCCGCGCCCTGCACGCCGGTGCGTCCTTTCAGCGGCGCCTGCAGGCTGTCCACGCGGCCCGGCAAATCGACTATGCCGAGGTTGCCGGTCTGAAGCTCGAGACGCTGCGCTTGTTGTTCGATTGCTTCAGTGCTGAAGCGAGCGCCGAACGGAAGGCGGCGCTCGGTGACTTCCGCGCGCGGCGCAGCGCCGCGTTCGGGCGCCACTGCACTTACCTGGCATTGCGCGAGCATTTCGCGAACGCGGAGCGCAGCGCCGGCGGCGCCGAAGTCACCGGCGACTGGCGCACCTGGCCTGAAGCCTACCGCTCGCCGGACTCGCCAGCCGTGGCCGCGTTCGAACGCGATCAAGCCGACGCGATCACGCGTCAGGCTTGGATGCAATGGGTGGCCGACGAGCAACTGCGGGCCGCGGCCGAGGCAGCGGGCGACGCCGGGATGGCCGTCGGGCTCTACCGCGATCTCGCAGTGGGTGCCGATGCCGGGGGCGCCGAGACCTGGTCGGAGGCGGCAGCGATCGTCGGTAGCGCCCGGGTAGGCGCGCCGCCCGACATCCACAACCCCGCGGGACAGGACTGGGGACTGCCGCCGTTCAATCCGATGGCGTTGCGCGCCGAAGGGTATCGCAGCTTCATCGACCTCGTTCGCGCCAACATGCGGCACGCGGGAGCGCTGCGGATCGATCACGTGATGGGTCTGCAGCATCTGTGGTGTATCCCCGAAGGCAACAGCCCCGACAAGGGCGCCTACGTCCAGTACCCGCTCGACGAGTTGCTGGCCATCCTCGCGATCGAGAGTCATCGCCATCGTTGCCTCGTGATCGGCGAAGACCTGGGAACCGTTCCGGCGGGCCTGCGCGAGCGGCTCGCCGATGTTGCGATCCTGTCGTATCGCGTGCTGTTCTTCGAACTCGACGAGCAGTCCGGCGCCTTCCGGTCCGGCACCGACTATCCGGTGCTGGCCTTGACCGTCGCCGGCAATCACGACCTGCCGACGGTGACCGGCTGGCTCGGCGCCAATGACATCGCGCTGAAGTCAAACCTCGGTCGACTGGACACCGAGCAGGCGCGTGAACTGTCCGATCGCCGCCGCCGCGAGAGCGAACAGGTGCGAGTACTGCTCGGAGCCGACCCCAACAGCATTGCTGCCGATGACCTCGACGTCGTTCGTCGCGCCCATCACTTCCTGGCCGCGACACCGAGCGCTGTCATGATGGCGCAGTGGGACGACCTCACCGGCGAGTCCGAGCCGGTCAACGTCCCGACCACGTCCGACGAGTATCCGAACTGGCGGCGGCGCTACCAGGTCCCGCTCGAAGCGTTCATTGCAAGCGCCGAGATCGGTGAGCAATTGCGCGCGAT
>JBEVJQ010000037.1:0-3277 GCA_040510055.1 Burkholderiaceae bacterium
CCGGCGACGCCGGTGGGATGGAACTGCCAGAATTCCATGTCCTCGAGCGGCAGTCCGGCGCGGGCGGCCAGCCCCAGGCCGTCCCCGGTGTTGATGTACGCATTGGTGGAGGCGGCGAAGATCCGGCCGGCCCCGCCCGTCGCGAGCACCGTGACCTTCGATTCGAGCACCATGACCTCGCCCGTCTCCATTTCGAGCGCAACGACACCGACGACGTCGCCGTCGGCGTCGCGGACCAGGTCGAGCGCCATCCATTCGACGAAGAACTGGGTCCGTGCCCGCAGGTTGCGCTGGTAGAGCGTGTGCAGCAGCGCGTGCCCGGTACGATCGGCGGCCGCGCACGCGCGCTGGACGGGCTTTTCACCGAGATTGGCCGTGTGGCCCCCGAACGGGCGCTGGTAGATCGTGCCGTCGGCATTGCGGTCGAACGGCATCCCGAAGTGCTCGAGTTCGTAGACCACCTGCGGTGCCATCCGGCACATGTATTCGATCGCGTCCTGGTCACCGAGATAGTCCGACCCCTTGACCGTGTCGAACATGTGCCAGTACCAGTTGTCCTCGCTCATGTTGCCCAGCGAGGCGCCGATCCCGCCCTGCGCGGCCACCGTGTGCGACCGGGTCGGGAACACCTTCGAGAGCACCGCAACCTTGTAGCCGGCCTCGGCCAGTTGCAGCGAACAACGCATGCCCGAACCGCCGGCGCCGACGATGACCGCATCGAACTTGCGCCGCGCGAGGTTGTTCGACAGGTTGTTGAGGATATCGACCATCTCAGGCTCCCCAGAGGATGACGGCGCTCCAGGCGGCATAGCCCACCAGCACCACGACCGTCAGCACCTGCAGCGTCAGCCTCAGCCCGGTCGGCTTGATGTAGTCCATCAGGATATCCCGGACGCCAATCCAGGCGTGCCAGATCAATGCGATCACGGCGAGCAGCGTCGCCACGCGCATCAGCGGTGACTGGAACAGCGAGAACCAGTTGCCGTAGTCGAGTGCGCCGGCCCGGCCGAATGCCGCGAGCAGCAGATAGACGAGGTAGACGGCGAGCACGATGGCGGTGATCCGCTGGGCCAGCCAGTCCTTGAGTCCGTATCGGGCACCGGTGACGATGCGCTTTGTTGTCATGTCGAATCAGCGGTCGGGTGGATTGGGCGTGCGGATGCTCGCGGTCGGGTCAGAGCACACCGAACAGCCGGAGTGCGAAGACCGCGGTGATCAACAGCGCGAGGCCGAGCACGATGCGGGCGGTCAGCGCCGACGGCGCCTTCTCGATGCCGATGTGCAGGTCCAGTATCAGGTAGCGGATACCGGCGACGAGGTGATGGGCCAGCGACCAGATCAGGATCAGCAGGATCAACTTGCCGGGGATCGACCCCACGAGCGCCCGATAGCGGTCGAAGCTGATCTCCGAACGCAGGCTCTGCTGGAACAGATACAGGGTGAATGGGATGCCGACGAGGAACAGCAGCGCCCCGCTGATCCGGTGGAGGATCGAGACCACGCCAGCCACCGGCAGGCGGTATGACATCAGCTGCCCGAGTTCGAGGTTCCGGTACTGCGGCCGGGCGCGCCGCGGACCCGATCGGCCGGCGAACGGCGCGGCGGCCCCTTCACGCGACGATGGTGTCGATGGGCTGGGAGCTTCGGGCATCGGGTCGTCCTCTCGGCGCGCGCGACCCGCGGGACGCGGGCCTCGATTGCGGGCAATTGCCTTCGATCGCTACGATCGCGTACCGTCAGCCGACGCGCAAGTTCGATCACGGTGATTGTTACGCATTTTGATAGCGCGACCAAACGTCGTTCGCAGCTTTCGCGCTACCATTTCTGGCCGACGACGGCCGGACGCGATGCAATCGGTGCCCGACATTCGGCGACATTCGGCACCCCGGTCGCGCCGCCGAACCCGCAGAGGAACGAGCCCCCATGAAGACACCCAGACGCGTCGCCGTCACCGGCGCTGCCGGCCAGATCGGATATTCGCTGCTGTTTCGAATCGCCAATGGCGACATGCTCGGCAAGGACCAGCCGGTGATCCTGCAGCTGCTCGACATCCCGGCGGCGATCGGTGCGGTCAAGGGCGTGGTTATGGAACTCGAGGACTGCGCCTTTCCGTTGCTGGCCGGAGTCGTCGTCACCGACGACCCGGCGGTCGCCTTCAAGGATGCCGACTACGCGCTGCTGGTCGGCGCCCGGCCCCGGTCCAAGGGCATGGAGCGCAAGGACCTGCTCGAGGCAAACGGAGCCATCTTCACCGTCCAGGGCAAGGCGCTCAGCGACCACGCCAATCGGGAGTGCCGGATCCTCGTCGTCGGCAACCCGGCCAACACCAATGCCTACATTGCGATGAAGTCGGCTCCGGATCTGCCGCCGGAGAACTTCACGGCGATGCTCCGCCTCGACCACAACCGGGCGCTGTCCCAGCTCTCGGCCAAGACCGGTCAGCCGGTCGAGTCGATCGAGAAGCTCATCGTCTGGGGCAATCATTCGCCGACGATGTACCCGGACTATCGATTCGCCGAGGCCGGCGGCAAGCCGCTGAAGCCGATGATCAAAGACGGCCAGTGGAACGAGTCCACGTTCATCCCCACGGTCGGCAAGCGCGGCGCGGCCATCATCGAGGCCCGCGGGTTGTCGTCGGCAGCCTCGGCGGCCAATGCGGCCATCGACCACATGCGCGACTGGGCTCTCGGTACCGGCGGCAAGTGGGTCACGATGGGCATTCGGTCGACGGGCGCCTATGGCATCCCGGCCGATACGATCTACGGCTTCCCCGTCACCTGCGCCGGCGGCAAGTATCAACTGGTCGAGGGTCTGGAAATCGATGAGTTCAGCCGCCGGAAGATGGACGCGACGCTGGCCGAGCTGGAGGAAGAGCGCCAGGGAGTCCAGCACCTGCTTAAGGGCTGAGCGACCGGCGCCGCCACGCAGCGGCGCACGCCCGCGAGGAAGCAGCCCCGCGGCGCGGCCAATCGCATTGGGGTGAAAGGCACCCCACCTCGCACAGGCGAATCGAGCCGGTTCGCCGGTCGCCGGTTCGCCGGTCGCCGGCCCACCGGTCGCCGGCCCACCGGTCGCCGATCACCGGTCGCAGAATAACGCCCCCCTCGACGTTCACTCGTGGCTCCTGCGCTGACCTGTGACCGGCTTGCCGACCGCTGGCTTGCCAACGCATACTCGGGCCGCTGGCTGGCGCGCCAGGCTGCCGGCCGATCTCGGTCTCCCCCGGGGGCGATTTCCGCCGATCGCCACCGCTTCCCGGTCTGCGGGCGGCGCCTCG
>JBEVJQ010000038.1:0-4272 GCA_040510055.1 Burkholderiaceae bacterium
ACGCGGGTCAGAATGGAGCGCCAACCGCGAAGCGGGATGTCGAGTGGCTTCTCCGCATGGCGGCCGTGGGGATCAGCCACGGCCGTCCTCCGGTCGAAATCTGCAGCCGGCGTTCGGGGCATGGTTGCGGTCGTCATTGGTCTGGTCCGTGAATCGTCTCGGTGGTCGTTGGCTCGATCGTGGATCGTCGCGGTTGAGCAAGCACCGATCCCGGATAGGCACCGTCCGCCCTCAACACCGATGGGCACCGACCGCCTTCAACGCCGATGAGCACCGCCCATGACGACGATCGGTCGACCGAACAGCTCGATTGCGGTCGCCGCGACGCGTCCGGTGTCGATCCAGGCGAAGCCGCCGACGCCGACGGCGCCCACGACGGGCAACCAGCGCGAGGCACCGCGGCCAACGAGGCGCAATGACACCCGCGCCGCGATCTTCGCGACGATCGCGCCCAGCACCTGGGGGGTGGCCCGCCTGACGACGAACGCGTCGCCTTCGCGGCGTACCAGGGAGCGGAACGCAGCTGGGGCGATATGGCGGAACAGGCAGTAGAGCATCACCTCGCGTGACAGATCGGCATGCCGGCCGTGGACACCGGCAATGTCGGCCACCATCTGCGCTTGCTGTTTCCAGACAGTTCGCAGTTCGGGGAGAATCGTCAGCCACCCGAGCACCCCGGGCGGCAGCGAAAGCCCGCCGGCGGCAAACGCGGCGCGCGCGGCGGTGCGGTTGCCAATCCGCCGCGCACGGCTTGCCGGCGTCCGATGGGGCTGCTCATCGGTGTCGGGCACCTGGCCGATGAAGTCCAGGATCGCTTCGGTCAGGGCGTCACTGGCGGCGGCCTCGGGTAAAGGGTCGGACACGGTCATCTCCGTCGGAAGCGGGCCCCGTCCGCTGCTGCGGGCCGTTCACGCCATCGTAGAGCCGTTCGGCGGAGGCCGGTCCAAGGTCCGCGGATGGGCGCGGTCGATGCCACCGGCGCTGTCGAAGCCACGGGCGCGGTCGAAGCCACCAGCACGGCCGAAGCCACCAGCGCGGTCGAAGCCACTGGCGACACCGACGCGGGGAGTGCCGACGACGCCGGCCGCGAACAGTGCCCAGAGAATGAACAGCGGCTGGAGAAACGGCCGGATGATCAGGTACGTGCGTCCGAACTCGAGGCCGTGAACGTTCACCCCCTCGATCGCCATGTTGATGTTGGCGATGACCAGGACGGCGAACATCACCGCCAGCGCGACGCCGGCGGGACGGCGCAGTTTCGGCAGGCCGAGTCGCGGCCACCAGTGCAGCGGCATCGCCAGTCCGATGGCACCGGCGATCTCGGCCGCACCACTCAGCCAGACGAGCGGCAGCGCGGTCGCGCCGAACACCGCCGGCATCATCGGCAGATAGCGGACCTCGTCGTTGACGAAGTGGTCGGTCCCTGTGAACAGCAATGCGAGCGCCATCCCGTGCCGCATTGCCATTCGCAAGTCGCGGCGATCACCGCGAAAGTACTGCGGAACGTAGGCGAGTGCGCTGGCGGCGATCAGCAAGACCAGGAAGCTCATGGTGGACTCCTCGATTCCATTGGATTGAACGGGTGAGTTCAGGTAGATATTCGTCGGCCGGTCGAATGTTTCCACCGGTCACATGGCGATTCTGCGGCATAATGTTTCCAGTGTCAACATCAAGGGTACAGAGAACACCATGACTTCCGACAAGCAGCCGGGCCGGGACCGGTACCACCACGGCGACCTGAAACCGGCGCTTCGGGCCGCGGCACGCGACCGGCTCGACCGCGGTGGCGCGGCCGCCGTCAGCCTGCGCGAGATCGCCCAGGCCGCCGGCGTCAGTCACGCCGCGCTCTATCGTCACTACAGCGATCGCGAGGCACTGCTCGCCGACCTGGCAGAGGACGGGTTCCGCACGCTGGCTGCGCTCAACCGCGAGGCGATCGCCACCACCCGGGGCGGGCCGGCGCGGCAACTGAAAGCCTGTGGCCGCGCCTACGTCGCCTTCGGCGCGCGAGAGCCGCACCTGCTGCAGTTGATGTTCGGCCCCGAGATCAAGGACTGGCACGCCCATCCGCGACTGGTCGCGGCCGGCAACGAACTCGCATCGGTGTTCGAGGGCGTGATCCGCGATGGCCAGGCCGGTGGCGAACTCCGGGCGGGCGACTACCGTGACCTATCGCTGTTCGCCTGGTCGCTGGTTCACGGGCTGGCGTTGCTGCTCGCCGCCGACCGGATTCCCGGAACCCGCGTCGACTCGGCATTCGGCGAGCGGGCGGCGCGACGCTGCACCGACCTGTCGCTCGTCGGACTGGCGCCGCGCTAGCGGCAGCTTGCGGCTAGCGCGCCGAGCCCGTCCGATCAGGGTGAGGGGCGGGAGCCGAGACGCGTGATCCGACCCTCGACGGGCGCCAGCGGCCGGGAGCCGGGCGCCAGCGACGAAGAGTCGGGCGCTAGCGGCGAGGAGCCCGGCACCAGTGGTCGAGAGCCGGCCATCAGCGTTCCGGTGCGGGGCGCGGCGCGGCCACCGGGAGCCGATCCGGCAGGAGCCGGAGCGCCATCGTCGAACTCGGTCGTCGACAACAGCTGCCGCGCCCCTTCATCGCCCGTCCACGCCGCTACCGGCCGGTCGCCGAAGTTCAGTTCGATGAGCAACCGCGTCGTCCCGTGGTGCCGCTGGAAGCTCAGCCGATCGCCGTCGGCTCGCACGGCCTCGATCGTGCCCGCATGCAGGGCCGGCTGCGCGCGCCGCAGCGCCAGCAACGCACGGATCAGCGCGAGCATCGATCGTGGATCGGAACGCGCTACGTCAACATTGCGCCGCCGGTGATCGGCGCCGAGCGGCAGCCATGGTTCGCCGTTGCTGAAGCCGGCGCCGTCGCCGGCATCCCACGGCATCGGCGAGCGCTGCGGGTCACGACCGAGCCCCTTGCCCGGCTCGCGCAGTCCCGCCGGATCGCGCCGCGCGGCGGGCGGGATATCGGTATCGGGCAAGCCGAGTTCGTCGCCGTAGTAGAGCGTCGGCGTCCCGCGCAAGGTCAGCAGCAGCAGCGCCGCGAGTCGCGCATGCGCCTCGCCGACGCGGGTCGCGATCCGCGACTGATCGTGATTGCCGAGGACCCAGTTCGGCCAGGCACCGGTCGGCAGTGCCGCGTCGTAGCGTCGGATCAGATCGGCCAGCGCCGCGGCCTGCCACTGCGCGCCGATCAGATGGAAGTTGAACGGCAGCTGGACGCCCCGCAGCACGCCGCTGTCATCGGGTCCGTAGTAGGTGACCAGGCGTTCGATCGGCAGGTAGATCTCACCGATGAGGATCCGCGAGGCGTCGGGGCGGTCGAATTCGGCGACGACCGCGCGCATCTCGGCGACGATCTCCATCACTTCCGGGCGGTCGGTCGTGTAGATCGGCAGCAGCGCGTGCGATTCCGGTGCCGACGCCGTCCATGTCGGGTTCGCCGGGTTGTCGCGAAACTCGTCATCCTTCGCCAGGTGCCAGATGACGTCGATCCGGAAGCCGTCGACGCCGCGCGCGAGCCAGAACCGGAGCACGTCGTACATCCGGGCGCGGACCCGTGGATTGCGCCAGTTGAGGTCGGGCTGCTGCGGCAGGAACGCGTGGTAGTACCACTGTCCGGTCGCCGCGTCGAAGGTCCAGGCCGGGCCGCCGAACTGGCTGCGCCAGTTGTTCGGTGGGCCTCCGTCCGGCGCGCCGTCGCGCCACAGATAGAAGTCGCGCAGCTCGGAGTCGCGGGCGCGTCGGCTAGCGATGAACCACGGATGGGCATCGGATGTGTGGTTCGGGACGAAATCGAGGATCACTTTCAGACCGCGCTTGTGGGCGTCGGCAACCAGCGCGTCGAAGTCGGCGAGCGTTCCGCACCGGGGAGCGACATCACAGTAGTCGGCAACGTCGTAGCCGAAGTCGGCCATCGGCGACGGATAGATCGGCGAAATCCAGACCGCGTCCACGCCCAGCCACTCGAGGGAGTCGAGCCGGTTACGGATGCCGGTGAGGTCGCCGATGCCGTCGCCGTCGCTGTCCTGGAACGAGCGCGGATAGACCTGGTAGACCACACCGTGGCGCCACCAGGCGTCGGGATCGGAGGTCCGGGCGTCGCCGAGGTCCGCGGGTCCTGGTATCAGGGTATCGGTCATGAAGGTGTCGGCAGATGCGGCCCCCGGAGCGGTTCTCGCTTCGGGGGCATGTCGGTTGCTGGGATGCGCCCGCACCGCAAGACGCGCGGACCCTGGCCGTGCGACATTGTTGCCAGTTGCGAGC
>JBEVJQ010000039.1:0-2815 GCA_040510055.1 Burkholderiaceae bacterium
ATCGCCGAAGGAGGCTGCGCGTGAGTCCATCGACAGTCCCGGTCGTCGTAGTCATCGCCATCGTCGCCGGCTGCGCGGCGCGCGATACGTCGATGACATCAGCTACCCCCGGCGCGCTGCCGCGCGGCTTGAACGTCCCCGAGGCCAACGCCGCCTGCGCCACCCTCGGCGGGCGGGCAATCGATTCGGGCCGTATCGTCGAGGCGCGCTGGGTGGCAGCAGGTACCGAGCGCGCCCGCCAACCGCCGGCCAACCTCGAGGTCGGCGAGCCGCTGCCCGAGCATTGCGTCGTCCGCGGCCGACTCGACGAACGCATCGGCGCCGATGGCAAGCCGTACCACACCGGCTTCGAACTGCGTTTGCCGACGGCCTGGAACGGCCGCTTCGTCTACCAGGGTGGCGGCGGCAACGACGGCATCGTCCTGAACGCCGTCGGACGGAACACCGGTGCCCGCGGCTGGGTTGACAACGCGCTCTTGGGCGGGGCGGCAGCGGTTTCCACCGATGCCGGCCATCAGGGCCCGGAACCGCAATTCGGCCTCGATCCCCAGGCGCGGATCGAGCACGCCTACCGTGCCCACGAGCGGACGGCTCGGACGGCGCGCACGTTGCTGGCCGCCTACTACGGCCGCGCGCCGGATCGCAGCTACTTCATCGGTTGCTCCGGCGGTGGGCGCCAGGGGATGATGTTCTCGCAGCGCTACCCCGAACTGTTCGACGGTATCGTCGCCGTGGCGCCGGCGATGCGCGTGGCCCAAGGGGCGTCGATCGCGGCGTCATGGACGGTGCAGAAACTGCTGGCGATCGCGCCGCGCGGCGCCGATGGCAAGCCGCTACTCGCCCAGTCGCTGACCAACGACGACCTCAGGGTCGTCGCCGACGCGGTCCTCGCCCGCTGCGACGCCGACGACGGCCTCGAAGACGGGCTGGTGCAGCGGCCCTGCGCCCTGGACCCGTCGGTGCTGCAATGCCCCGCCGCCAAGGCACCCGGGTGTCTCGCGAAGGCCCAGGTCGATGCCCTGCGCGACGTGATGGCCGGCCCGCGCGACAGCGCCGGTCGCGCGCTCTATTTCGGCTGGCCGTGGGACCCGGGCATCGCTGCCCCCGACTGGCGCAACTGGACGATGGGCACGGCCGGCGAGGGCCAGCCACCGAATGCCCGGCACATCACGCTGATGGCTGGTGCCCTCGGCCACGAGTTCGCGACTCCGCCCGACCCGTCGTTGTCGACGATCAATTTCGATTTCGACCGCGACCCACCGCGACTCGCGGCGTTCCATCGAATTTATGGGACGGCCGACGACACGCGCCTCGACGGCTTCCGGCGGCGTGGCGGCAAGCTGCTGTTCTTCCATGGCACCGCCGACCCGATCTTCTCGTCGATCGAGATGGAGGACTACCAGCGACGAATCGACGCGACCCATGGCCCGACTCCGGCGGGGGCGTTCTCGCGGCTGTTCCTCGTCCCCGGGATGACCCACTGTTCCGGCGGGCCGGCGACCGATGCGTTCGACGGACTGGCCGCGATCACGCGGTGGGTCGAGATGGGCGAGGCACCGGAGCGAATCGTCGCCCGAGGCACGAGCGGCGCGCTCGAGGGTGCGAGCCGACCGCTCTGTCGCTGGCCGAAGGTGGCGATCTATACCGGCAGTGGCGAGCCCCGTGACGCCGGTACCTTCGTCTGTCGCTGATCGGGATCAGGGCAGCCCACCCCACGCTAGCGGCCCCGCTTCGGTCGCTGCGGCTGGTTTGCTTCCTCGGCTTCGTCGAGCCCCATGCCCAGCCCCGCCTCGTCGGCATCGACGATGCGATCGGGTGCGATCTCGCTCGCCTCGATCTCGCCGGCGTCGACGCCGGCCCGCTCACCGGTTCCGGCGCGGTCAGAATCGCTGACCAGCTCGTCGGGCGAGGTGACCCCGCCGCTCGCGACGTCGGAACCGCTGTCGCTGCTGTCGCTGGGACCGAGCGAGCGCGTGTCGCCGCCCTTTCTCACCACCTGCGACTCGAATCCCTCACCCTCGTCGTCGGAGTCTTCGATCGCAGGATCGGGATCGGGACCGGCGGCTTCGCGATCGAGTTCCGGATCCTTCGATTTCGCTTTCTCTCTTGCCATGTCGAACTCCCTCATATCTGAACACGCGTGCCCAGTTCAATGACGCAATTGTCCGGCAACCGCAGGAAGCTCGCGATGTTCCCCGCGTTCCTGGCCATGAATGCGAACAGGCCTTCGCGCCACAGCATCATCCCTGGCTTGCGAGTGGGAATGATGGTCTCGCGACTCAGGAAGTAGGTCGTTTCGAACAGGTCGATTGGCAGCTCCTCCGACTGACAGCTGGCCAGTGCCTCGGGAATATCGGGGGTGTCCTTGAACCCGTAGTTCACTTCGACCCGCCAGAACCCTGGCGCCAGAGGTTCGATGCGAACCCGCTCCGAGGCCGGGACCAACGGCACGTCCTGGAACAGGACCGTCAGAATCAGGTTGCGTTCATGCAGCACCTGGTTGTGTTTGAGGTTGTGCATCAGGGCTTGCGGCACCGTAACGGCGTTGGCCACCGCGTATACGGCAGTCCTCTGCGCACGCGGAACGGCTTCGGCCGCCAACGCCTGAAGGAACGGCACGAGCTGCGGGTCGCCTTGGCTGATGCTCGCCATCAACAGTTCCCGTCCCCGCCTCCAGCTGGCCATGACGGTGAACAACGCCAGGCCGAGCGCCAGCGGGAACCAGCCCCCCTCGAAAAACTTCAGCGAGCAGGCGACGACCAGGACCATGTCCACGAACAGGAAAAGTCCCGTGGCCGCCACCGCGACGATCAGG
>JBEVJQ010000040.1:0-3156 GCA_040510055.1 Burkholderiaceae bacterium
CGGTGACGAAGACGAACTTGGTCATGCGAGTGCCGTGGTGGTAAAGCGGAAGTATAGCGGCGGGTCGAGTGTCGCGGCCCGGCCACAACCCGGGTTCATCCCGACCTCGCCGGGCCCGTAGCCGGCGTCGCGCACGGTCGCCCCCGCGACCGACGCCAGGCTTCGCGTCGCCGCCGCGACACAGCGTCGCAGGCCGCCACATCGCTGCGACGAACCGCTTCGCACCGCTGCGGACTTCCTTCCTAGATTGGTTGCACCCATCCAACAAGGTCGGAGTCGTCATCATGAAGCGCACCTGCATCGCCGTGGCGGCGGCCACGGTCCTCGTGCCCGCGTGGGCGCAGGACACGCAACGCATCGAGATCACGGGCTCGTCGATCAAGCGCATCGACGCCGAGACCGCGCTGCCGGTGCAGGTGCTGACGCGACAGGACATCCAGAAGTCGGGCGCCACCAATGTCGAACAGCTGATGCTGACGATCGGCGCCAACACCAGCTCCGGCGCCTTGATGGCCAACGGCGCCTCGGGCGCCACCACCGGCAGCATCTCGTCGATCTCCCTGCGCGGCCTGACCTCGATCCGCACCCTGGTGCTGATCAACGGCCGGCGCACCGCACCCTACGGCATCGGCTTCACCGGTGACTCGGTGTCGGTCGACGTCGGGTCGATACCGCTGGCGATGATCGACCGCGTCGAGGTGCTCAAGGACGGCGCCTCGGCCATCTACGGCTCGGACGCCGTGGCCGGCGTCGTCAACTTCATCCTGCGCCGCGACTACACCGGTGCCGAACTGCAACTCGACGCGGGCGACACCCAGCACGGCGGTGCCGACAGCCAGCGGGCGGCGCTGACCTTCGGCTTCGGCGACGGCAACCGCTTCAACCTCATGCTGTCGGGCACCTTCCAGAAGGACGGTGCGCTGGTGGGCAAGGACCGCAAGTTCGCGAGCGTCGGCTACAGCTTCGCCAACGGCAACGACCCGACCTCGTTCCACACCTTCCCCGCCAACTTCGATCCGGTCGACTTCGAAGGCCCGGCCTTCGGCAATCCGTCGTCGCCGGCGTGCCCGGGTCCGTACGCGGTGAACACGCCGTTCATCGACGGTACCGGCTACTGCGTGTTCGATCCGTCGCCGCTGGTGACGCTGCTGCCGCGCACGGACCGCGCCAGCGTCATGGCCAGCGGCAAGTTCACCTTCAGCGAGGCGCTCGAAGCCTTCTTCGAGGCATCGTTCACCCGGACCAAGACCCGCACGATCATCCAGCCGGTGCCGTTCTCGTACGCGTTCCCGCTGCCGGCGGGCAACCCGCTCAACAACATCGCGCCGTGGAACGGCAACTACCCGGAGGGCTACGGCGCGCTCAGCGGCACGCCGCACGGGCTGGGCAGCGCGGTGACCACGATCCTGCTGCAGCCCGGCACGCCGTACTACCCGACCGACTACGTGCGCTCGCTCCTGAACGACCCGGCCGCGCCGCTGCCCAACCTCACCGTCTACTACCGCTCGGTCGAGACCGGCAACCGCGACACCACCGACATTGCCGAAGCGCCGCGGCTCGTACTCGGACTGCGCGGCCTGGCGGCCGGCTGGGACTGGGAAGCCGCCTTCCTGCGCAGCCAGAGCAAGGTGCGACAACGCGTCAACGACGGTTTTCCGGCGAACTCGCTGATCCTGCCGATCCTCAACAGCGGCCGCGTCAACTTCTTCGGCCCGAACACGCCGGAGGTCGTCGCCGAACTGCGGGCGACCAATTTCACCGGCGATGCCTTCCGCATCGACTCCAAGCTGACGAGCGTCGCCGCGCGCGGCTCGCGCGAACTGATGAAGCTCGGCGGTGGTGCGGCCGGCGTGGCCGTCGGCGCCGAGGTGCGCAAGGAGGACTACCTGTTCGACCCGAACCCGACCATCCAGACCGGCGACATCTCGGGCTACGGCGGCAACTTCCTCGTCACCGACAAATCGCGCCGGGTCGACGCGGTCTTCGCCGAACTCAACCTGCCGCTGATCAAGGGCCTCGAGGTCAACGGTGCCGTGCGCTGGGACCGCTACGAGGGCGTCGGCAACTCGACGACGCCCAAGCTCAGTGCGCGCTGGCAGCCGCTGCCCCAGGTGGTGCTGCGGGCCGCCGCGGGCAAAGGCTTTCGCGCGCCGAGCCTGCAGGACCTGTTCCTGCCGCAGACCACCGGCGTCACCACGCCCGGCCTGTCCGATCCGCTGCGCTGCCCGCCCGTGGTGCCGGCGCCCGGCGGGCGCACCGACTGTTCGACGCAGTTCACGATCGTCAACGGGGGCAACCCCGACCTCTCGCCCGAGAAATCGACGAACAAGACGCTGGGCATCGTGCTGTCGCCGACGCCGCAGCTGACGGTGGCCCTCGACGCCTTCCGCATCGACCTGAAGGACACCATCACCAACGGCGTCGACCCCACCGTGATCCTGGGCGACCTCGATCGCTACGGCGCCCTGGTCACGCGCGGCCCGGTGAACCCGAGCGAGCCCAACCTGCCGGGACCGATCATCCGCATCGACCAGACCAACCTCAACATCGGCCAGACCAAGGTCGGCGGCGTCGACCTCGACGTCAAGTTCGTGCAGCCCCTGGGCGGCGGTCGCTTGACCGCGTCGCTGGCCGGCACCTACTTCTCGAAGTTCGACACGCAGAACCCGGACGGCAGCTTCAGCAACGATCTCGACGACACCAACACTGCCACCGGCGGCGTCGTGCCGCGCTGGAAGCACTACGCGTCGATCGACTACAGCACGGGGCCGTGGGGTTTCACGCTGGGCCAGAGCTGGCAGAAGCGCTACAACGACCTGCCGGCAACGGCCGCCGGCACGCCGCCACGCAAGGTCGGCGTCTACGAGCTGTACGACGTGCAACTGCGCTACGGCGGCTTCAAGGACCTGGAGCTGCGCGCCGGCATCCGCAACCTGTTCGACCGCGACCCGCCGTACTCCAACGCCGGCGGCCGCACCAGCTTCCAGGGCGGCTACGACCCGGGTTACGCCGACCCGCGCGGGCGCTACTTCTACGCCGGGCTCACGTACAAGTTCTATTGAGCTCGTGCGACCGGCGGTGCACCATCGCCGCCGATGATCCTGACGTCGATGCCCGACCTGCCGCCGCGGCCGCTGACGGCGGCCAACGCCGCCT
>JBEVJQ010000041.1:0-4001 GCA_040510055.1 Burkholderiaceae bacterium
GCAGCGGACCTGTCGGTCGGGCCAGGACCGACGATGATCGCGATGATCGCGATGATCGAGGCGATCGCGATGAGTACAGCGACCGCGACCATCGCAATGACCAGGGTGACCGCGATCGCGACGCGGTTGGCGCCGGCGAATGGCGCGGCCAGGACGAACAAACTGCAGCACGTCGCCCCGCGGCTCCGGATCGGCCGGCGCCGTCATCGCCGACGGGTGCACCCGAGGTCCCGCTGCCCGACGGTATCGATCCGGAGCAGCGCGATGCCCTGCGTCGCTACGCCGACGACGTGCGCCGCGTCACGGCGCGGATGCCGGCCGCGCCGACTCCGTCGTCGATCTCGGCTGCGCCGGCACCACCGATCTCGGCCGCGCCGGCACCACCGATCTCGGCCGCGCCGGCACCACCGATGTCGGCCAAGGCAAGCGTCGCGCCGTCGGCCGATTCCGGCGCCGTCGATCCCGAGGTCGCGTTCCCGGCCCGAGAGGAACTGCCGCCGATGGCGGTATCGCCGGCGGCGGCTGCCGTCTATCACGGTGACACCGGGGCCGACAACGAACGCGCTCCTGGCCGCGGCGGCGATCAGGCCAGGGGGGACGCCCGCGCTCCCGGCGTGGCGAACCCCGGCGTAGGTACCGCCGGCGCAGCGACCCCGGGTGCAGTGTTCGGCGGCGTCCCGACTCCGGGGGCGCTCCCCCCCGATGCCATGGCGGGCGCTGACGAATCGGCCGACGACGAACTGGCCGACGCCGACACGGCCGCGCTGACGGGGCGCTTCCCCGCGGTCGACCTGGCGATCGTCCTGGTCCCGGTCAACGCGGTCAATGCCGATCGGCTGATCGCGCTGGCCTCGTCGCTACGCCACGCCGGCAGCAAGCCGGTACGGCTCGAGATCGACCGTGGCAACGGCGAATTCATCCCGCTGCAGTCGGGCGTGATGGCCACGCGCCTGCAGCTGTCGGTGCTGCTCGCCAATCGCCAGGGGCCGTTGAACGCCGTCGAACTGTCGGACTTCATGAGCGCGCTGGCGTCGCTTGCCGCCCAGATTGGTGCGCGCTTCGAGCCACCCGATCTCAACCACGTGCTGGGTCGGGCACGGGCGGTCGACACGCTGGCGGCCGAACTCGATACCGAGGTCGAGATCTTCGTCGAGGCTCCGGACCGGTTGTCCCCGGCGCAGTTCGCGACGCTGGGCCGGCGCCTCGACCTCTACGATCGCGGCACTGGCCGCTTCGCCTGTCTCAACGACGGGGGCGAGGTGCTCTACCTGGTGACGGCCGGCTCGCGGCCCGACCTGGTCCGTTTCACGCTCGACGTACCGCGCGTGGCCGTCGACAACGATCCGTGGCGGTCGCTGGTCAGCTGCGCGACGCGCTGCGCCGAAGCCGTCGGCGGTCGCGTGATCGACAGCGAGGGTCGGGGCCTGTCGGTCGGGATGATCGACGCCGTGGCGCGGCAACTGGCGAGGCGTTACGAGCAGCTGGCCAACGCCGGACTCGCAGCCGGTTCGACGACGGCCCTGCGTGTCTTCAACTGAGCCCTGCGCCCCGGAATCGTGGCAACGGAGGAGGTCGCAGCCGCGCGCCGGGTGGAGCAACTGCGTACCGCGATCCGGCGTCATGACCGCGCCTACTATCGCGAGGCGCAGCCCACGGTCAGCGACGCCGAGTACGACCAGCTGCTGCGCGAATTGCTGGCTCTCGAGCAGCAGTGGCCGCAACTGGACGATCCGGATTCGCCCACGCACCGCGTCGGCTCGGCCCCGGCAACCGAGCTGGCCTCGGTCCGGCACCGGCAACCGATGCTGTCGCTGGGCAACGCGTTCGAACGCAGCGACCTGGACGGTTTCGAGCGCCGGATCCGCGATGCGCTCGGCGGCAACGGCAGTCGTGCCGGTCGCGCCGCCGCCGCGTCGGCCGGTGCCGAGGTCATCGACTATTGCGCGATGCCGAAGTTCGATGGCCTCGCGGCCACGCTGCAGTTCCGCGACGGTCGCTTCGCGCTCGCCGCCACCCGTGGTGACGGCACCGTCGGCGAGGACGTGACCGCCAACGTCCGCACCATCCGGGCGTTGCCCATGGTCCTCGACGGCAAGGCGCCGGCCCTGCTCGAGGTCCGGGGTGAAGTGATGATGCTCAGGTCCGACTTCGAGCGGATCAACGCCCACCAGGCCGAACGCGGCGAACGGCTGTTCGTCAATCCGCGCAATGCCGCTGCCGGCAGCGTGCGCCAGCTCGATTCACGGATCACGGCCTCGCGACCGCTGATGTTCTTCGCCTACGGGATCGGCGATGTGTCCGACGACCGGGCAGTGCCGGCGACGATGACCGGGCTGATCGAGTGGCTCGAGGCCTTCGGCCTGCCGGTGGCGCCACTGGTGCGGCGTTGCGCCGGCGTCGACGCCCTGCTCGGCTACTACGACGAAGTCGGCGCGCTGCGCAACACGCTGCCGTTCGAGATCGACGGCGTCGTCTATCAGGTCGACCGGCGCGACTGGCATGCGCGGATCGGATTCGTGTCACGGGCGCCGCGCTACGCGATCGCCCACAAGTTCGCGGCCCAGGAAGCCAACACGCGACTGCTCGGGATCGATATCCAGGTCGGGCGCACGGGCGTGCTGACGCCGGTGGCGCGGCTCGAACCGGTGTTCGTCGGCGGCGCCACGGTGAGCAACGCCACGCTGCACAACGAGGACGAGATCGCCCGCAAGGACCTGATGATCGGCGACACGGTGGTCGTGCGGCGAGCAGGCGATGTGATTCCCGAGGTCGTCGCCCCGGTTGCGGCGCTCCGCCCAGCCGACGCGCGCCGGTTCCGGATGCCGACGCGCTGCCCGGCCTGCCACTCGGCCGTCGAACGCCCGGAAGGCGAGGCGGCCTGGCGCTGCGTTGCCGGCCTGACCTGTCCGGCACAGCGCAAGCAGGCGCTGACGCATTTCGCACAGCGCCGGGCGATGGACATCGACGGCCTGGGTGACAAGCTGGTCGATCAACTGGTCGAGACCAAGCTGGTGGCGCAGCCGGCGGACCTCTACCGCCTTACGCCCGACCAATTGGCGGCGTTGCCGCGGATGGGCGAGAAATCGGCCACGAAGCTGGTCGCGGCGATCGACGGCTCGCGCGAGCGGCCGCTCGAGCGGCTGCTGTTCGCGCTCGGTATTCGACACGTCGGCGAAGAGGTGGCTCGGATCCTGGCAACGCGGTTCGGCGCGCTCGAGGCGCTGGTCGCGGCGCCGTGGGACGAACTGCTGGCCGCCAAGGAGCAGGTCCAGAAGGACAATGCACGGCGCCGCGTCCGGGACGAGCCGCTCGAACCGGTGCCGCTCGAAGGTGTCGGCCCCGAGATCGTCGCCAGTCTCGGTCGATTCTTCGCCGAGGCGCACAATCGCGAGGCCATCGCCGCGCTGATGGCCGCTGGCGTTCGACCGCCGGCCGCGCCGGGTGGGACAGTGGAGGACGCGGGCGCGGCGGCAGCGACGCCGTTGCGCGGCGCCACATTCGCTGGCCAAACCATCGTCGTGACCGGTACGCTCTCCGGCCTGTCGCGGCAGGAGGCAGAGGACCTGATCCGAGCCCACGGGGGCCATGCCGCCGGCTCGGTCTCGGCGCGGACCACTCTCGTCGTGGCCGGCGCCGGCGCGGGATCGAAACTCGCTCGGGCCGAGGAACTCGGCGTCCCGGTGATCGACGAACAAGCGTTTCTGAGGAAGATCGATGGCATTTGAGTTCAAGGTTCGAAAGGCGGTATTCCCCGTTGCCGGGCTCGGCACACGATTTCTGCCGGCCACCAAGGCGCAGCCGAAGGAGATGCTGCCGATCGTCGACAAGCCGCTGATCCAGTACGCGGTCGAGGAAGCGGCGGCGGCCGGAATCACTGAGATGATCTTCATCACCGGCCGCAACAAGCGCAGCATCGAGGACCATTTCGACAAGGCCTACGAACTCGAGGCCGAACTCCAGGCCCGGGGAAAGACCGCCCTGCTCGAGAGTGTCCAGGAAGC
>JBEVJQ010000042.1:0-7372 GCA_040510055.1 Burkholderiaceae bacterium
GACCGCGTGGGGCCAAGGCTGCAGCGACCGCTGCACGATCGTTTCGCGCTTGCCGCGCGGCCAGCTCGGAGCAAGGGCCCGGGCGGCCGCGTCGCGATCGCCTTCAGCCCGGCCTTCGCGGCAGGATTGCCGCGTGGACCAGGTTGCTGACCCGGTCGAGACGCTCGGTGTGCCACGGCTCGCCGGCGCGCATGTTGGTCAGATAGGCGAACGAGACGCCCGACTCGGGATCGGCCCAGCAGTACGAACTGCCGACCCCGCCATGACCGTAGGTACGCGGCGAGGCCAGCGCTCCCAGCCCGCGGATGTTCTCGGTCGTCCCGCGCAGATGCGGCCCGAGGCCGCGGTGCATCGGCATCCCCATGAACTGGTCGGGGCGGTCGCCGGTGTGATTGCGCAGCGCGTAGGCGAGCATTCGCGGCGAGACGATCCTGCGACCGTCGAAGACGCCGTCGGCGAGCATCATCTGGTAGAGCGTGGTCATCCCGCGGGCAGTTCCGTAGCCTCCGCCGCCGGGTGCCCCGCCGCGCCGCCAGGTCTCGTTGTTGGCGTCGTCGAGCGGCTGGCCATCGGTGCCGGCGCCGCTGTCGAAATGCATGTCCGAGACACGTCCATCCTCCGACGGCGGCAGGCCGACGAACAACTCGCGCGTCAGCCCCAACGGTTCGATCACGCTGGTCGTCAGATGGCGCCGAAAGTCCTCGCCGGTCAGCGACTCGATCAACACCGCCAGTACCCAGTGCGCCGACAGCCCGTGGTACGAGATCCGCGAGCCCGGCGTCCATTCGAGGGTGAAGTCGCAGACCGCGCTGCGCAGCGCCTCGCGATCGTGCCAGGCTCGCGCCGGCACTTCGGCATTGGGAAAGCCGGCCTGGTGCGTGATCAGTTGCAAGATCGTGATCTCGCGCTTGCCGTGACGGGCGAATTCGGGCACGTAGTCGCTCATCCGATCGGAGAAGCGGAATGCGCCGCGATCGGCCAGCCGCCATAGCGCGATCGCCATCAGGATCTTGGTATTCGAGTAGAGCAGCCACAGCGTATCGTCGGCGGCCTTCATCGCCGTCGGCGCGACCCGCGCCAGCCCGAAGGTCCGGTCGACGAGCAGTTCACCGTCGCGGGCGATTGCCAGCTGACAGCCGGGATAGCGCCCTTCGGCGATGTGGCGCTCGACCAGCCGGAACAGATCGTCGAGCCGTTCGACGTCGAGGTCAGCCGCCGCCGGATCGCCTCTGCACAGCGGCGCTGGCGCTCCCTCGGACGACGCGACGGCGCGCAGCGGCGCGGACCGGCGGCCCGCAGGAGAATCGATAATCATCGCGGGTTCCTCGAGTGTTCGGTGAAGTGGTGCATTTGCGCCATTGTCACCGATCGACGGATCCGCGGTCCGCCAGCCGGTGATGCGCCGCCGCCCCACGATGTCGAGCAGGGTATGTCGATTGCTGACGACGGCCTTCGCGACACCTGCGGAGACGGCCGATGACCCGAAAGACCAAGAGCGCGCCCTGGGAACGAGACAACCCCCGGGATGGCAAGCGATCCGGCGGTGCGAGCCAGTCGCGGCACCACCTGACTGCTTCCCAGAAGGCTGCCGCCAAGCGGAGCGCGGCCAAGGCTGGCCGGCCCTATCCCAACCTGATCGACAACATGAAGGTGGCGGCGGCTGCGAGCAAATCGACCGGCCGTTCTTCGAAGTCGGTTGCCACCGGGAAATCCGCGGCGAAGAAACCTGCAAAGAAAGCCGTAGCGAGGAAGAGCCCTGCAGCGAAGAAGAGCCCTGCAGCGAAGAAGAAACAGGACCCGAAGGGCGGCCTCACGGCCGCTGGCCGCGAAGCCTTCCGTCGCTCGGAGGGATCCCGCCTGAAACCCGGCGTGAAGAAGCGAATCGCGGAGATGAGCCCCGACGAGATGCGCCGCAAGGGCAGTTGGGCGACCCGGTTCTATGGCCGCGATCCGCTACCGGCGCTGGTCGATCGCCTCGGGCGACCGACCCGGTGTGCGTTGAGCGCCCACGCCTGGGGCGAGCCGGTACCGAAATCCGAGGCAGCGGCGCGGCGCATCGCCCAGAAGGGGCAACGCCTGCTCGCCCGCTATCAACGCCTGCGCGATAGCCGCACCAGGCGTTGAGCGGCGGGAGTCGAACGGACCGCGTTGAACGGCACGGGCCATCGACTCACGCCGGAACCGGAGCCAGCTGGCTCTGCGCCAGCAGTTGTTCCAGCCGCGCCAGCGCCGGCCCCGCCGCCTTCTGATAGCGTTCGAGGATGGCCATCGTCGCCGGCGTCGGCGCCCGCCTCGCCTGATCGATCATGGCGCCGATCGCGTTGAGCCGCGCGCCGACCAGCCAGTCGCGCAGGGGCGGCAACCGGTTCCAGCGCGCCGCGTTCTGCGCGTCCTGCATCAGCATGCGCAGCCAGTCGGTGGGTACCTGCGGGACCGGGACGACGCCGCACAACGTGTTCTTCGCGGCGTCGTCGTCGATCGTCGCCTCCAGATGAGCAATCAGCGCCGCGCTGAAGGTCGGCGAGCAACGGCGCACGTACTGCATCACGATGCGGCCGGACTGGAACACAGGCTGGACCCGTGAACGCGGTATGCCGTCGGTGGAACAGTGGATGTGGATGGCGTTCGGCCCGACCGGGATCACTCCGCGCTCGAGAACGATCACCCCTCTGCGGATCGCCGCGACCCGCCCCAGGCGGACCACGCGCCTGATCCGACGCATCTGGGCCAGTTCCGCGTCACTGACGATCGCGCACCGATACCGGGTAGGAACGACATTCCGGTCGATCCGACGCAGCACCGCGCGGGCCTCGAGCCGTTCGAACAGGTCGTCCACGTCGCTCGCCGTGCTCGCCGCTTCCAGTTCCAGCGCCAGGGCTCCAACGGTGGCTTCGAATGACGCCTGATCGGTCTGATAGAAGGCGCGGTTGAGCAACCACGGATCGTGCGGGCGGATCCAGGTGATCGCATCGGGGTCGACACCCCGTTCGAGCAGCCAGACTGCCGTATCCATCGCCGTCTTGCCGGCTCCGATGATGACGAAGTCCTCGGTGGCCCGATCGAGGTCGACGAGTCCGCCGGGAGCAATGCAGGTGACCCCGTCGGCCACGTCGAACGCTGGCGGGTGCGTGGCCGGCACGCGGGTGTCGGCAACGGTGGCGTCGACGATCCTGCGGCGAGCGTGCAGCTGGCGCCGGCGCCCGTCGAGTCGCGATACGACCTGGCCGCCGCGGTAGTCGCTGAGCGGCAGGTAGCTGACCCGGCCGCTCGGCAGCAGGCGTTCGCGCATCAGCCGGTCGTAGTAGTCGAGAATCTCGGCCCCGCTCGCCAGCTCGAGCAGGCCGCGATTCGGACCGCCGTGCTCGATACGTCCGGACCCGAGCGGCCTCGAGTTCACGCCGTAGAGTGCCGAGGGCGCGTGCAGGCGGACGAAGGGGTAGGCGTCGTTCCAGTGACCGCCGGGCCGATGGTGGCGGTCGACGACGATCATCGTGGCATCCGTGTCGGTGAGCAGCGTATCCACGAACGCCATGCCGACCGCACCCGCACCGACGACGACGTAGTCCGCTTCGAGATCGTTCGATTCCATGGTTTGCTCCAAGGCACCTACCGCCGCCGATCAGAGTCCGCTCACCGTCGTCCGGGTCGAACGCGCCAGCATCTCAGCATATCCGCTGACTGCGGCAGCGGCGACCTTGCGGCCGATCTGCTCGCCGGCGTCGACATCGAACCGGTAGTGGATGCCGGCGTAGATGCGGGAGAGCCCCGCTTCGGTCGCCGTCGCTTCGAGCCGGGGCCGCTCACTCGGAAAGAAGTGCGCCAGGACCTGCGCCGCCGCTGCCGAGAGGCCCGAATGGTTGCTCGGATAGGATGGGTGATTGGGGACGCCGATGATCGTCTTCAGCGACGGATCGGCCTGCGACGGACGCGGCACCCAGTAGGTGTACTTCGCTTCGTGACAGGCGGCCAGGGCGTCCATCATCGCGGCGTTCACGGTCGCCAGCACGGTCGCCGCTTGCCGGTCGTCGACCGTGGAGCGGGCCAGCAGCGCCGCGGCCTGCTCGTTCCAGAATCCCCCGGCCAGCGTCCCGGTGGTCATGTCATAGAACTTGGCAATGCGCGTCGTCGCCTCGGTCGGCTGGGTGACGTACTGCCGCACTTCGGCCAGATCGGTGAGGACCTGCTGGCTTTCCGGCCCCGGAGGCGACGCCGGTCGGACGGCTGCGCCGGAAGGCAGGAAGAACATCCGCATCGCACCGATCGCCGGGTAGGCCGGCTTGGCCGCGGGATTGGCCAGGCTGCGCCAGACCTGGTCTCCTTGCGGTACCGCGCCATTCCAGGGAGCGGCGAAGCCGTCGCTGCGCGCTTGCGCCAGCACGCGCTCGGCGGCCCGACTTCCTGCGTCGCTCACGCTCGCCTGGGACTGCAGGTGACGGTCGGCGACGAATACGGCCTGGGAAGGCAGCAACTCGGCGATCACGCGCATCGATGCGGTCGCGACCGCATCGCCGTTGCCGTCGGTGGCTGCAGTTTCCGTCAGCGCGGCGTGTTGTGCGAGTGACAGATGCGCCAGCAGGCGGATCGCCTGATGCTGGGTGGGCTTGGCGCGCTCGACCGCGGCCAATGCGATCTGGTTCCAGGTCAGGACCTGGGACGGCTCGGCTGCGGTCGCCGACGAGGTCGGCAGGCCGATTGCCAGTGAAACGACCGAAACGATTCCGGCAAGGCGGATGGACGGCGGCATGGCGGGCTCCTTGGTTGGCGTCGTTGTCGATGGCGTCACTGGATGGTGATCACGGCTTCGAGGTAGTCGCTGGGCGCGACGAATGAGCCGGCGTCGGCGCGGTTGTGCCGGCGTGCCAGCGCGAGCACATCGGCTTCGAGTGCCTGCTTCTTGTCCTCGGGCAGCGCCGCGAACGCCTTCAGCATCGGACCGTAATACGTGCGAAAGACTTCGAGCCAGTGCGCACTCGAGCGGTAACGAAAGACGAACGGCTTGACGGTTGCACGGATGTGCTGCGCCCGCGTGTCGAACAGTTCGGCCAGATGGCTTTCGGTGCCCCAGAGCGCCGGCGAACGGACCCCGGCTGCCGGCGGCAGGTACTGGCCGATCAGCTTGAACAGCTCGCCGATCATGCTGGTCGGCGTCCAGCTCGCCAGGCCGATCTTGCCGCCGGGCTTGCAGACGCGCGCCAGTTCGCTCGCCGCGCGCGCCTGGTCGGGCGTGAACATGACGCCGAATGTCGACAGCACGACGTCGAACGAACCATCGGCGAATGGCAGGTTCTCGGCGTCGGCTGTCTGGAAGTCGATTGCCAGCCCCTCGGCGCCGGCGCGCACCCGCGCCTGGTCGAGCAGTGCGGCCACGTAGTCGGTCGAGACCACGTTGCACCAGCGGCGCGCGGCGGCGAGCGAGGCGTTGCCGTTGCCCGCGGCCACGTCGAGGACGCGCTCGTGCGACCGCAGGTCGACGGCCTCGCAGATGGATTCGCCGACGATCTGCAGCGTCGTGCCGACGACGGCATAGTTGCCGGCCGTCCAGGCCTGCTGCTGCTTGCCCTTGACGGCGGAGAAGTCGATTACAGGGGTGTCCATCTTCGAAGTCCTCGGTGGGTTGAACGAGGCCAGATCGTCGCAACCGCCGCGTCCCGTGGGGTCACGCGATCCGGGACAGTCAGCGGGACAAAAAGCGGGACAACGGCCTGCGCTAGACTGCAGTGACCAACTGCCAGGCTGACGGCGTACGTGGCGGAGCTGACAATTTCGTTTGGGAGCTGGTTGCGGCGCCGCCGCCGCGCACTCGATCTGACACAGGACGCGCTCGCGCAGGCGGTTAGCTGCTCACATTTCGCAATTCGGAAGATCGAGGCTGACGAGCGACGGCCCTCGAGGCAACTCGCGGCCCGCCTCGCCGATCGACTCGGCGTTCCGAGCACCGAGCGCGCCGCCTTTCTCGACGCCGCGCGCGGTGTACACGCAACCGCAGGCCTTCGGATCGCGGCCGTGCCGAGCGACCCGGCATCGCCGGCGGCGCAGCAGGACCCGATCGTTCGATCGACCGCCCCGCGGAAGGCCAGCGCTGCCCAGGGGTCCCGCGACGGTAGTGCCCCCGGTGGCGTCGGGCGCCGTGCCGATGACCGGAGCAATTTCGTCGGTCGCGCCGCAGAGCTGCGCACGCTCGATCTGGCGATTCAACAGGCTGCTGCCGGGGCCGGGCGGATCGTCGCGATCGCAGGCGAACCCGGAATCGGCAAGACCGCGCTCGCGCGCGAGGCCGCGCGCCGCGCGGTCGCCTCCGGAATGAAAGTGTTCTGGGGCCGCGCACTCGAGGAACCGGGGGCGCCGCCGTACTGGCCATGGGTGTTGCTGGTACGCGCGTATCTGGAACAGATCCCCACAGCCGACGCCGCGGCGGCGCTCGGCAGCGGTGCGCGCTGGATCGCCGAGATCGTTCCGGAAGTGGCCGACGCCGTTCCGGACCTCCCCCCACCTGCTCCGGGCATCGACCCTGCACAAGCGCGCTTTCGCCTGTTCGACGCGACCGCGACCTTCCTGAAGCGGGCGGGAGCCGCCCAGCCGATCGCGCTCGTGCTCGACGACCTGCATTGGGCCGACGTGCCGTCGCTTCGAATGCTCGAATTCGTCGCTGCCGAGGTCACCGAAGCGCGGGTTCTCGTGATCGGCACCTATCGCGACAACGAGGTCGATCGCCGCCACCCGCTTTCCAACGCGCTGGGCGCTTTCGGTCGCCTCGAAGGATTCGCGCGAATCCGTCTGGGCGGCCTGCAGGCCGACGAAGCGCGCGCACTGATCGCCTCCGGCGGTGGGCGTGCCGATACGGTCGCAACGATGGTCGAGCGAGCCGAAGGACATCCGCTGTTCATCACCCAGCTGGCCCGTTATGTCGGCGAATCGGGCGCCGCGGCGTTGCGCGGCCTCCCGGCGGGGCTGCGCGAAGCGATCGGCGCACGGCTGAATCGCCTCTCCGAGCGCTGCAACGAGGTGTTGCGGGTTGCCGCAGTGATCGGGCGTGACTTCGAACTCGGGTTGCTGGTGCGCAGTATCGACGGCCTCGACGAGTCCGACTGCATCGCGGCCCTCGAGGAAGCACTCGCGGCCCGGATAGTGGAGGAGCATGCCGAAGCCGATCTCTATCGATTCAGTCACGCGCTGATCCGTGAGACGCTCTACGACGAGTTGGGCACGCCGCGGCGCCAGCGACTGCACGGTCGGATCGCGGCCGCGATCGAGGGCTCGCCGGCCGAGGACCTGTCGCGCCTCGCCCATCACTACGGCGCCGCTCCGCCGGGCGACGCAGCGGTCAAGGCAATCGAGTACGCGCGACGCGCGGGCGAGCAGGCGATGCGCCAGC
>JBEVJQ010000043.1:0-4655 GCA_040510055.1 Burkholderiaceae bacterium
ACGTCGGGCAGGTCCTTGACCCGCGACGGGGCGGCGACGACGATCGGCACCAGCTTCCCGGCCTTGATGAAAGGCAGCGCCGAAGGCAGGTTGTCGAAGATCATCGGGACCTGGCCGGCAATGACATCGTTCAGCGCCGGCCCGGCGCCGCGGTACGGGATGTGGGTCACCCGTGAATTGCTCAGGGTCTTGTACAACTCCATCTGCAGGTGGCCGATACCCCCGGCTCCCGAGGACGCATACGAGTACTTGCCGGGGCTGCGCTTGATCTCGGCCGCGAAGTCCTTGTAGTTCTTCGCCGGAAAGCTCGGGTGAACGGCGATCACGTTGGGCGTGGCGGCGATATTCGTGATCGCGGTGAAATCATTGACCGGGTTGTAGCCGGCCTTGGGATTGATCGCCGGATTCGACGCCGTGGTCGAGACCGTCGCTACGCCGAGCTTGTAGCCGTCGGCCGGCGCGCGGGCGGTCTCGAGTGCGCCGATCAGCCCACCGCCGCCGGCCTTGTTGATCACCACAACTGACTGGCCGAGCGCCTTCGTCAGTCCCGGCGAGATGACGCGGGCGATGATGTCGGTCGTTCCCCCGGGAGCAAACGGCACCTGCAGTTCGATCGGCCGGTTCGGATACCCCTGTGCGCGGGCGGGGCCCGCAGCCAGCAGTGCCGTGGCCCCGACGGCCGTCGCCGACAGCGCCGTTGCGATCACCGCGCGACGTCGCGCGCCGGATGGCGAAGCTAACGAGGAAGACAGGGGGAGGGTCATGGGCCGGTCGCTCCTGGGTTGCAATCTGGGGCGATGATAAGGCCGGAGCAAGGCCAGTCGCCCCGACCGCGACTCCCGCACCCGTCAAGTCACGAATGGCCTGTTGCGTAGCCGCTCGCCCGAACCACAGGACCCCAGAATTCGTGGTCCTGGCGCAGGGTCTCGCCGAGCGCGTCCGGCGTCGAGCCGGCCGGATCGAAGGCCAGCCGCAGCAGGACGTCGCGCAGTTCGGATCGACGCAACGCGTCGCCGATGACCTCGGCCAATGTCCAGGTGCGATCGTCGGAGATGCCCGGCGGCATGAACACCCCGAGCCAGTCGCCGCGCTCCAGTGCCGGGTAGCCCGCTTCGACGAAGGTCGGCGTTCGCGGTTGGAACCGGGAGCGCCTGGTGCCGCTGGTGGCGAGCACCCGCAGTCGGGCGGCGCGAGCGTACGGCAGGACGGCCCACTCGCGCGCCAGCACCGCAGCGACTTCGCCGCCGGCAGCGGCCCGAACCGACGACAGCTCGGTGCGATAGGGGATGTGTTCGATCGCCAGACCCGCGGCCTTGGCGAACAGTACCGCGAGGAAATGGGCATAGGACCCGAATCCGGCATTGGCGCACAACGTGCTGTCGTGTTGCCAGCGGCACCAGGTGGCGAAGGCCTCGACCGTGCTCACCGCCGCCGGCACCGCCGGACCCACGGCGAGCGCGAGGTTGACCTGGCCAATGGTGGTGACCGGCGACAGGTCGCGGAACGGATCGTAGCTCGGTGGCCGATCAGCATGCGGGAGCATCGTCAGCACCGACCCCGGCGTGACCAGCAGCAGTTCATCATCGGCCGCGTGACGTCTCAGTGACGCCACGGCGCGGCGACCGGCCGCCCCGGTCCTGTGCGCGACGGCAACCCGCGGGACGAATTCGGCACGCAGGTGCGCGGCCAGCGCCCGGCTGACCACGTCGACGGCGCTCGTGGGCGGGAACCCGTGGACGATGCGCAGCGCATCCGGCAGTGCTTGTACCTGCGCGCGCGCCGTGGCAGTGGCCAGGATCAGGGCCAGGCCAGCAGTCAGGCCCCGTCGCCGAGCCGCGGCGGAGCGAGCAAGCGCGCGAGCCAGAGACGACGGATCCATCGCCCAAGGGTAGCGCGAAATGATCGGCTCGCGCGTACGAACCGCGTTCGTATCGGGGCGTTGTCGTTGCCAGATTGTCCCGGAGCGGCCGCGAGGTACTCGCGCTCGATCGCGGCGGGTTCATCGCACCCGATGAACCGCCTGAACCGGTTCATCCCCTCGAAGTCGAGGACCCACTCGCTGATCGCTTCGACCCCATCGGCACTGCGGCGTCGCGCTTGATCTGCTTGGCCAGTGACCACTTGTGCACTTCGGTGGGGCCGTCGTAGATCCGGAACGCGCGGATCTCGCGAAAGACCTGCTCGACGATGGTGTCGCCGGTAACGCCGCTTCCGCCCATGACCTGGACGCAGCGGTCGGCGATCCGGAACAGCGCGTCGGAAACGGCGACCTTCGTCATCGAACTTTCGACCGTCCCCTGCGCGCCGCTGTCGAGAATGCCGGCGCACCAGTCGATCATCAGCGCGGCCTGCTGCAGGTCGATCAGGTTGTCGGCCAGCATGAAGCCGACACCTTCGTGGTCGATCAGCGGCTTGCCGAAGGCGTGGCGCGTGGTCGCGTAGGCCGTCGCGATCTCGTGGGCACGAGCGCAGGCGCCCAGCCAGCGCATGCAGTGCGACAGGCGCGCCGGCGCCAGCCGGATCTGGGCGTAGCGAAAGCCTTCGTCGGCGGCGCCCAGCAGTTGGCTCTGCGGCAGCCTCAGGCCGTCGATTGCGACCTCGGCATGTCCGCCGGGCATCGAGCTGTCGATGGTGTCGAGGATGCGCTCGATCCGGACTGCCGGGTCAGGCAACTCGACGAGGAACATCGTGGCCCGAGCTCGTTCACCGCTGCCGGTGCGCGCCATCAGGATGCCGACCCGGGCGCCGTCGGCGCCGGTGATGAAGGTCTTGCGGCCGTCGATGATCCAGTCGCCGCCGTCCTGCCTGGCTTTGGTCTGCAGCATCGACGGATCGGATCCGGCGCCGCCGTCGGCGGACGGTTCGGTCATGAAGAACGCCGACCGGGCATCGCCGCGAACCAGCGGGGCCAGGAACCGGTCTGCTTGCTCGGGTGTGGCGATCTTGCCGAGCAGGTACATGTTGCCTTCGTCGGGTGCACCGGTGTTCAGCGCGACCGGGCCGAGCGGCGACAGGCCGGAACGCTTGAGCACGGCCGCCGTTTCCAGTTGGGTCAGGTGGCTGCCATCGGCGAGGATGTGCGGCGTCATCAGCCCCGCTTCACGGGCGCGGGCTCGCAGTTCGTCCACCAGCTCGGCCGACGGTCCATGTGCGGTCCGTCGCTGGTCGCGTTCATAGGGGATGACGACGTCGCGGACGAAGGCTTCGACCCGGTCGGCGAGGTGCCGGCTGCGCTCGGTGGGGCAGGGTGTGAACATCGTATTCGCTCCGCGACGAACGGGGGTGTCCGGATTGTAGGTCGGGCGCTCGCGCGACCGGCGACGCCGTCACCGCAGCCCCCCGTCATGAGCGCGATGCATGAGGCCCGTCAACTGCGTCAGGTCATCAGCGCAGGCCGGGCGGCCACCAGACGTAGCGCGCGATGACGACGATCGGCAGCCCCAGGCCGAACCAGGAGACGGCGTCGCCGGCGCCGTCCGACACCAGTGCGGCGACCAGTCCCACGGCCGTCGCCGCGCCGATGGCGATCGGTACCGGCCAGATCCGCAGGCGGGCGCTGGTCTTCACGACCGGATCGGACCGCGGGACGCGGCGCCGGCGCCGATCTCGCCGCGACGGCTTCGGTCGTCATGGCCGGACGCATTGGTTCTCGCCTCGGCCGACCTTTCGGTGGCGCGTGCCCGGCGCTTGCGCGCGATCCAGAGGTGGAGGCCGCTGCCCAGCACCACGATCGTCGCGATGTCGAGCAGCGCCCAGAGGATCTTCATCGGCATGCCACCGTAGTCGCCGAAGTGCAGCGGCTGGGATACCAGCAGGATCGTCACGTACCAGGGCAGATCGCGGCTGTCGGAGACCTGTGATGTCCTGGCATCGACCAGCACCGGCTTGAACAGCCGCGATGTCAGTGGCGTATCGCCGCGCATGAAGATCGCGTAGTGGTGAGGACTGGCGAAGTTCGTCCCGGGGAAGGCGATGAAGCCGATCTTCATACCCGGCTCGTGGGTCACTGCGGCCTGGAGCGCGGCCTCGGTCTCAACCGGCCGGCGGCTTGGCGCCGGGTTGCGGCGGCGGGACACCGCCGGCCGCCGCGCGATCGCCGGCAGAGGAGGCCTCGCCGTCCGCCGACCTGGCGTACGGCCCGAGTTCGAGCAGGCGCATCGCGTTGTCCTTCAGGATCAGCGGTCGGACGTCGTCGCGGAACCCGGCTTCCGCGAAGTCCTTGAGCCAGCGGTCCGGTGGGATCAGCGGGAAGTCCGAACCGAACAGGATCCGATCCTTGAGCAGCGTGTTGGCGTACTGGACCAATTGCGGCGGGAAGTACTTCGGGCTCCAGCCCGACAGGTCGATCCAGATGTTGGGCTTGTGCATCGCCAGCGACAGCGCCTCGTCCTGCCACGGCCAACTCGGGTGGGCGACGATGATCTGGATGTCGGGGAAGTCGATCGCCATGTCCTCGAGCAGCATCGGATTGGCCCGTTGCAGCTTGAGGCCGCCTCCGCAACGCATCCCGGAGCCGATCCCCGAATGACCGCTGTGGAAGACGGCCGGCAGTTTGTGTTCGGCGATGACTTCGTAGATCGGCCAGGCCATCCGGTCGTCCGGATCGAAGCCCTGGACGGTCGGATGGAACTTGAAACCGCGGACCCCCATCTCCT
>JBEVJQ010000044.1:0-5872 GCA_040510055.1 Burkholderiaceae bacterium
TGCCCTGGCAGGAGGAGACAACCTTGAGCGGCTTCTTGCGTCTGTTGACCGCCCTGCTCGCACTCGCAGTCCTCGCGGTCGGTTGTGCGACGTCGACCAGGAACTCGCTCCCGACTGGAACCGCGGCGGGAGATCGCGTCCTCGCGCCGTTCTACGCCTGGACCGGTGCCATGCCCCAACGGCCCGGTGTGATGCTCCGGACCGAGCCACTGCCTTCGCAGCCTGAGTTGACCGCGGCCTCCGTAGCGGAGCGCATCCTTTACACGTCGACGGACGGACGCTGGAATGCCGGCATCCTGCCGGTCAGCGGCACGCTGTACTTCCCGAAAGGCGAGCCTCCGAAAGGAGGTTGGCCCGTCGTCGCCTGGGCGCACGGAACGCTCGGGGTAGCCGACGCCTGTGCGCCTTCCTGGACGATGCACCGCCCGCGCGATGCCACCTATCTGAGCCGTTGGCTCGAGAATGGCTTCGCGGTCGTGGCCACGGACTACCAGGGACTCGGAGGTCCGGGCCCCCACCCTTATCTCGTCTGGGAAGCCGAGGGGCGTTCGGTCCTCGACGGCGTGCGTGCAGCACGGGCAGCCCAGCCCGATCGCATTGCCAACGATGTGATCATCACCGGGCAGTCGCAGGGCGCGGGGTCGGCGCTGGGCGCCAGTCGGATCGCGCCCGCGTACGCGCCGGAGCTGAAACTGCGGGCGACGATCGCGACGGGCGTTGTTTCGACGTTTCCAAAGGGCCCCTACAAGTTGCAGGAGCAGGAGCCGGGCCGCGCCGCGCCGGCGCGTTTCACCATCCTTCGCCTGGTCGGGGGTTCGATCCCCGACGGCGGACCCTCGGCAGACAGCCTGATGAGCGACAAGGGGCGCGCTCTGTTGCAGAAAGCCCGCGATGCGTGCATTGACGAGATGCGAAGCATCGAGCAGCAGGAGGGGCTCGACGCGGGCAATGCGTTCAACATCGAGCCCAGGCAGCTTCAGGCGCTACTGAAGCCGGTCACCGACATGAGCGCCGTGCGCATGCCCGCGCCGCTCTTTCTCGGTACCGGTCTGGCGGACCGGCTGGTGGTTCCGCGTCGTCAATACGGCGTGGCCGCAGCGTTGTGCGCAGCCGGCAACCCGGTGGTATGGAAGACGTATCCCGGTATCACCCACAACGGAATCGTCAATGCCGCGTTCGACGACGAACTCGCCTTCGTGCGCCGGTTGCTCGTGAACCAGCCGCCGGAGAGCAACTGCGGAACGTTGTCCGAGCCCGGCGCGCCGGGCACCGCGGCCGTCGGCATCCGATTCAACGACTGACGGATCTCCTCATGTATCGACTTCACGGCTTCTGCCAGTCGGGCAACACGTTCAAGGTCGCGTTCCTGATGCGCGCGCTCGCCGTGCCCTGGGAGCCGGTATTCGTCGACTTCTTCGGCGGGGCGACTCGCGGCGCGGACTGGCGGGAAGCGACCAATCCGATGGGAGAGGTGCCGGTGCTCGAAGCGGACGGCCAGCGACTGACCCAGTCCGGCGCGATCCTCAGTTGGCTTGCCGAACGGCACGGGCCCGACTGGCGCGGGCGCAGTGAAGAGGAGCGCTTCGAGGTCCTTCGGTGGCTGCTGTTCGACAACCACAAGTTCACCAGCTACTTCGCGACCTATCGCTTCATCAAGGCGTTCGGGCCGACGGCGCCCGATCCTGCAGTGATGGCGTTCCTCAGGGGCCGGATCGACGGGGCGTTCGGTGTCGTCGACAAGCATCTCGCGGGCCGGCCGTTCGTCGCCGGTGACGCGGCGACGATCGCCGACCTGTCGCTCAGCGGCTACCTGTTCTACCCGGTCGCGGAGAGCGACTACGCCGTCGAGGGCCGGTTCCCGAACATCGCTGCCTGGGTCGGCCGCGTCCGCGCACTTCCGGGATGGGGCGACCCGTACGACGTGCTGCCGGGAACGCGGATCGAACCGCGCTGGTAGCCTCGCCGCAGCGGGCCTGATCACCGGCCCGCGCCGACCGGGTGCCGGAGGATCATTTCCGCGGTCCCCCGCTGAATTCATAGAGGAGCCGACATGCTTTCCCGCTACCTGATCCCGGCCATTGCGGCGGCCGTCGTTGCCAGCGTGCCGCCATTCGCTGCTTCGCAGGCCACGGTAACCGACGCGCAGTCCTATCCGAGCAGACCCGTCAAGCTGATCGTGCCGTTCCCCGCCGGCGGGACCAGCGACATCATGGGACGGGTGATCGCCGACGAGTTGAGCAAGGCGCTCAAGCAACCGTTCGTGGTCGAGAACAAGCCCGGTGCCGGCGGAGCGATCGGCAGCGACCTGGTGGCCAAGGCGGCCGCTGACGGCTACACCTTGCTGCTGTCGGGGATCGGCAGCAACGCCGTGATCCACGGCTTTTCGGCACCGAAGCCACCGTACGACTCGATCCGCGACTTCGTCCATATCTCGCAGTTGGCGGCTGGACCGAACGTGCTGGTCGTGCACCCCAGTTTCCCGGCCAACTCGTTCAAGGAGTTCATCGCCTACGTCAAAGCCAATCCCGGGAAGGTCAACTACGGACAGGTACCGGCCTCGTCGGGCCATCTGACGACCGAGTACCTGAAGCAGACCGCGGGGCTGGATATAGTCGGCGTCCCCTACAAGGGCGGCGCGCCGGCCCTGAGCGACGTTCTGGGCAACCAGATCCCATTGATGTTCACCAACCAGGACGCGGTGTTGCCGCACGTCAAGGCCGGCAAGCTTCGCCCCCTGGTGGTGACCAGTCTCGAGCGCAATCCGTCGTATCCCGAGGTTCCGACGGTCGCCGAGTCGGGATATCCGGGGTTCTCGGCAGTCTCGTGGACCGGGTTGTCGGCGCCGAAGGCTACGGCGAAGCCGATCGTCGACAAGCTCGAGGCTGCGATGGTCAAGGCATTCAGCGAGGCTTCGGCCCGGGCCCGGCTCGAGTCCAACGGTTTCGTCGTGGTGGCGTCGCGTTCGCCGGAGTTCACCCGCTTCGTCCAGGAGCAGATCGAGCGCTGGACCCAGGTGATCCAGGCGGCGGGCATCAAACCCGAATAGGTATGGAACCGAATAGCGTTCCTCAACCAGCGGTTGCTCTCGACGCGTAAACGAACTACGATTCGAAGATCGTCTGAATCAAAATTCACTTTTTGTGGCCTATCGTCACACCCCAGAGACCGAAGCGCGCCTCGCCGACAACCGGACCCGTATCCTGGCGGCGGCGCAGGAACGGGTCAGCCGCGGCGGCTGGGCCGACGCCCAGGTTGCCAGCATCGCCGCCGCAGCCGGCGTGGCCACGGGCTCGGTCTATCGCTACTTCCCGTCGAAGGCCGAGCTGTTCGCCCAGGTGCTTGCCGATGTCTCGCAGCGCGAAGTCGACGTCCTCGGAGCGATAGCGGCGCTCGACCAGCCAGCAAGCGTGCGGCTGCAGAGCGCGATCGCCACGTTCGTCCGTCGCGCCCTGCGCAACCCGCGGTTGGCCTACGCGCTGATTGCGGAACCGTGCGAGAAGGCGATCGACGAGGAACGGGTCAAGTATCGCGCGGCGATCGCCGGGGTGCTGCGCGCGATCATCGCCAGCGGCAAGCATGCCGGTGAGTTGCGCGTCGGCGTTCGTCCCGATATCGCGGCGACAGTCATCGTCGGCGGCGTCATGGAAGGACTGGCCGGACCGCTGTCGCCGTTCAGCGGCAAGTCGGGCGAGGACAGTGATGCCTACCGGTTCGAGGTGGCCGCCCTCGCCGAGCAGATCGCCCTGATGGCCTGGGCCGGGGTGGCGAAGGTTCCGAGCACGACCTTCCAGGGGATCGTACGGAGCATCTGATGAACGATATGTCGCTTGGCGTGCGGGCCGAAGCTTCCGACCGGTTCGGCACCCACGTGGTCGTCAACCAGGCTCGACCTGCAATCGGCTTCAACGCTTTCGCCGATGATCCTGTGCTCGTGGGCGCGATCGCGCGCGCCGCACCGTGGGCGGCGGATCGCTGCCGCGTGCTGGGCGCCGTGGTCGGCGACGAACGGGTCCAGGATCTGGCCCGCCTCGCCAACCGTCATGTTCCCGAACTGAAGAGCCACGACCGCTTCGGCAATCGGATCGACTGGGTCGAGTTTCATCCGAGCTGGCATGAACTGATGTCGCTCGCCTGGCAGCACGAAGTGCCGAACCTCGCGTGGCGCGTCAGCGAGCGCGGTGGCCACGTCGCGCGCGCCGTGCTGTCGTACCTGTGGAACCAGGTCGAACAGGGGACGGCGTGCCCGACGGGGATGGCCTACGCCGCCTATGCCGGCTTTGTCGCCGAGCCCGCGCTGGCGATCTGGGCCGAGAAGTCGAAGGGAACCGTCTACGAGTTCAGCCGACGCGAGGTCGGCGCCAAGCCATCGGTGGTCATCGGCTACGCGATGACCGAGAAGCAGGGCGGTTCGGATCTGCGCCAGACGCAGACCATCGGACGCTTCTCGCACAGCGACCGCTACCACGGCGCCACGGCGCATTGGTACGAGCTCACCGGCCACAAGTGGTTCTGTTCGGTGCCGCAGTCCGACGGCTTCTTCACGCTGGCCAAGGTCGATGGCGAAGTGACCTGCTTTTTCCTTCCCCGGACCTTGCCCGACGGCGGCTTCAACCGGTTCCTTGTCCAACGGCTGAAGGACAAGGCGGGTAACCGGTCCAATGCCTCGAGCGAGGTCGAGTACGCGGGAACAATGGCCATCCGCGTCGGCGCCGAAGGTCGCGGCATCCGGGAGATCCTCTCGCATGCCCACCTGACGCGGCTCGACTTCGCCATCGGGTCGGCCGGACTGATGCGCCAGGCGTTGACGCTGGCGATCCAGCACACGTCGACGCGTGGCGCATTCGGTGCATCGATCGCTGAGCGGCCGATGATGACCAGCGTGCTCGCCGACATGGCCGTGGAGGTCGAAGCGGCGACGCTGATGGCGCTGCGGGTGGCAAGGGCCACGGACGCGCTGGATGACGAGCAGGAGCGACTGCTGGCGCGGCTGAGCACACCGGCGGCCAAGTACTTCAACTGCTCGCGGGCGCCGGCCTTGGCCTTCGAGGCGTTGCAATGCCACGGCGGCAACGGCTTCATCGAGGAGAACCCGATCGCCAGGCTCTACCGCGAGGCGCCGTTGAACAGTGTCTGGGAAGGCACGGCGAACATGATGTGCATGGATGTCCGTCGTGCCGTGCTCAGGGATCCGCGGACGGTCGACGCGTTGCGCGACGAGCTGCAGCCGCTGCGGGGACAGGATCGGCGCTTCGATGCGCTCGTCGACCAGATGGAGCGGCTGCTGCGCGAGGCGGCTGCCGAGGAGTTCCTAGCCCGTCCGATGACCGAAGCCGTCGCCCGTGCGCTGCAGGGCGCCGAGTTGCTGCGGCATGCGCCGACTCAAGTCGTCGACGTTTTCATGGGCACGCGCGCGGTGGCGATGCCTGGCGCATGGGGCGCGCACTTCGGGACGCTGGGAACGGCCGCCTCGGCCGCTGCGGCGCGAACCATCGTCCGCCGCGCCACTGTCTGCGGCTGAACTTCGGTCCTATTTCTTCATCGGGTCGCTCTTCATCCCGTCCTTCTTCATGCCGTCCTTGTGCATCCCGTCCTTGGCCATGCCGTCCTTGTGCATCCCATCCTTGGCCATGCCGTCCTTGGCCATCCCGTCCCGGGGCATGCGATCCTGGGCCACGGCGCCACCGGCACCCAGGGCGCAAGCGAGGGTGACGAGCGCGGCGAGTCGTTGGAAATTCATGGGTCTGCTCCTTGGAGCCTCCGGTGGAGGCGGGTGGTCGGGGTACGGTTCGCGGACGTTGGTCGCGCGGGAGCCGTCGATGCAGTGGCGCCGTCGTCCTTGTGGACTCAAGAGCCGCCGATCCAGTTGTAGCCC
>JBEVJQ010000045.1:0-3222 GCA_040510055.1 Burkholderiaceae bacterium
CATAGCCGCTGGCAGCAAACAATCGCGAGGTCGCTCGGGGCGGCGCCCACGAAGACTCGTCGCTGGTGTCGCCGCTCGAGTCGTGGTGGTCGGTGTTGCCGAGTACCGGCAGCGACCCGTCGGGTCGTCGCAGCAGCTCGGCAAACGCACGGGCCCGGGCGATGCGCTCGGCCAGTGCAGCAGGTAGGCCGCAGTGTTCCGCCGTCGCAAGTTGCACGGCCGATTCGAGCAGGTATAGGCCGTAGAAGTGGTAGTGGGCGGAATGCTCGAGCACCGGGCCCTCAGGGGAAACGTAGTAGCGCAGTTGCTCGGCCAGCCGGTCGCAGGCTACCCGGGTCGTGCCGCCATCGGGGTCGAGATAGGGAAAGGCGCGCCACGACTGCAGCAGCGCAATGTTCTGCATCACGCCATGGTTCGTCCGATAAGTGAACAAGTCCGGTTTGGCCAGGCGAGCGGTCGCCCGGTTGGCGAGCGACAGCACCGCGCGGGCATGGTCCTCCGCGAGGTCGGGCCGCTGCCTGACCCGCCGCCAGTAGTCGGCGAGCAGGCCCACCTGCGCAGCCAGGGCGTGGTCGTTCCAGAGCAGGCCGCGGGGCACCAGCGCCCAGCGATCGATGGCCGCAAAGGCCTCGATCTCGGCGCCTGCCGCCCGCAGGTAGCGATCGTCACCGGTCTCGTCGTGGGCACCGATCAGGATCGCCGCCGTGGCGAGGCTGGCGAGGTGCAGTTGATGCGTTGGCAATCCGCGCTCCAGGTTGGCGGCCGTGAACGGCACGTCGACCTTGATCGGAGCCAGCCGGTCGAATTGCACCTCGCCACGCAGCAGTCGCTCGGCGGCCTCGGTGTAGCGCCGACCGTCGGCGCCGCCGGCGGAGCGGTGGAACATCGGCTGGCGCAGATGGACCGCTGCCGCGGCCTTCAGCGCCTGGTCGTCGGGCTCGCGGCGCGCACGGTCGACGATCGCCGGTTCGACCAGCAACGGCGACACCCAGTAGGCGCGCCATTGCGGCAGCCAGATCAATGCCAGTGCGATCAGTGGCCCGATGACGGCCGAGAACAGCACGGTGGGAAGCGGCCCGCTGCGCTGACGGCGACGGTCGTCATCGTGCTCATGCCCGCCCCAGAGCGCTCGATCGATATTGGCCATCGAACCCACGTCGTGACTGTCGCCTGGAGAGGGTCGACGGCCGACCGTCAGTGTCCCGTCGCGCCGCCCGTGGCGACTGCGCCAGGAGCGAATCGGGCCACGGTGCGCTCGATGATCTGGTCGAGCCTCTTCATCGAAGCGGCCCAGCTATGGGCAGCGATCACTTGCCTCCGGCCGGCTTCGGCCAGTTGTCGGCGGCGTGCCGGATCGCCCAGCAGGTCGAGCACGCTGGCGGCGAACGACGCATCGTCGGCGGCAACCAGCAGGTGGGCAGGCGCCGCGGCGTCGACCCCCTTGGCGGCTACCGGCGTCGCGATAACCGGTACGCCCAGCGCCATCGACTCGAGGATCTTGTTCTGGACGCCGCGCGCGATCGCCAGCGGCGCAACCGTCAGCGCCGCGCGCCGAACGTGATCGCGAACATCGGGGACGGTGCCGGTGACGGTCACCCCCGGGCGCTTGCCCAGCTCGAGGATCGCGGCCGGTGGATTCGCGCCCACGATGAGCAGCCGCGTTGCCGGCCGCGTCGCCAGGACCTTCGGCAGGATGTCGTCGACGAAGTTTCGTATCGCCTGCTGGTTCGGGTAATAGTCCATCCGACCGACGAAGGCGATCGTGTCCGGGTCGTAGCCCTCGCCGTCCGGGCAGAAGAAGTCGGTGTCGACCCCGTTGGGGAACCATCCGGTTTCGCGAGCACCACCCAGGGCGAGCAAGGACTCGTGCTCGAGCCGGGTCGTAGCCGTGCAGCAGTCGAACTGCCCCGCCAGGCGACGCTCTGCCGCGCGCATCTTTCGGCCTTCGAGGCGAAAGCCCAGCGATTGCGGGAACGGCTTGAAGTTCGAGTAGGCCAGCCACTTCTCGGAATCGATGTCGCCGAAGTCGAGGATCTTCGGAACATCGCCGATCGCGCTCACGTACGGAGCAACGAAGGCGCAATGAACCAGGATAAGGTCGAAGCGGCGCGCGGCCACGAGGGCACGGATCCGTCGCGCGAGCCGAGGTGACTGGAAGTACGCGATCGACGACGGTTGCGGGGTCGCGAGCCGGGCGATCATCCGGCCCCACTTGACGGCCGCCGCCGGCTGCTCGACCAGGTACGAGCTGCAATAGGGAGCAATCCCCGGCGCACCCTCGGCGTCGGCATCGTCATGGGCGATCGACGCGACGTGGACCTCGTGCGTGGCCGCCAGGTGCCGGATCATGTTGAACGGGCGGATCTTGCCGCCGCGCTTGGGAGGGAACGGAAAGCGGTGGCAGACGAACAGTATCCGCATCCCGGTCACTATGGTGCGCTGGGCTGAACCGACTCGAGCGCGGTCGGTTCGCCGGCGGACGCCGTGATCGCCTCGAGAGGGACGCCGGCACGGCGGTAGGCTTCTCCGGTCGCGGCCACCGCCGCGCGCCAGGTCCTTCGGCGTTCGACGAATTCACGAGCGCGTCCGATGATCGCCTGACGTTCATCGTCATCGGCCAGCGCACGGGCCATCGCCGCGGCCAGCGCTGCCGCGTCGTCGGGCGCGGCGAGATAGCCGGTGCGGCCCCCCTCGATCAGCTCGCGATGGCCGCCGATATCGGACGCGACCACGGCGATGCCCTGGGCCATCGCCTCGAGCGGCTTCAATGGGGTGACGGTGTTGGTCAGCCGGCTCGCCCGCCGCGGATAGACCGCGAGGTCGATCAGCGAGTAGTGCTCGGCCATCTGCTCGTGCGGCACCAGGCCGGTGAAGAGGATCCGGTCGCCGCGCCCGGAGCGCTGCGCCAGTTCGCGCAAGCGTTGATCTTCGCCGCCGGATCCGATCAGCAGCAGCCGCAGGTCGGGATGCCCGTCGGCCAACCGGGAGAATGCCTCGACCAGGGTATCGAGCCCTTCATAGAGATGGAACGATCCCGCGAAGCCGATCACGCGACAGCCGGCGACGCCCAGTCGCTGCTCGAGGACCGCATTGCGCGTGCCGCGCAGCGGGAAGCGATCGATGTCGACGCCGTTGGCGACGACGGTGACGTCATCGGGCGCGAGGCCACGACCGATCAGCTCACGGCGCAGCCCTTCGCAGATGACGATGACGTGATCGCAA
>JBEVJQ010000046.1:0-3060 GCA_040510055.1 Burkholderiaceae bacterium
GTGCTGCCCGCCGGCATGCGCGCCGTGTCCACCGAAATTTCGCCGGAGACCGGCGCCGGCGGCTTCATCCTGCCGAACGACCGCGTCGACGTGATCCTGTCGAAGCGCGAGCGCGGCGCCGACCGCGGCGGCCTCGAAGTCGTCAATTCGGAAATCATCCTCAGCAACATCCGCGTGCTCGCCATCGACCAGGCGCCGCGCGAGAAGGACGGCCAGAACACCGTGGTCGGCAAGACCGCAACCCTGGAATTGAAGCCCGAACAGGCCGAACTGCTCGCCCGCGCCCGCCAGAGCGGCACGCTGTCGCTCGCGCTGCGCGCGCTTGTCGACGTCAACGTGGTCGAACCCAAGGTCGACGAAGCCAATAACGGCAAGCGCGACAGCATCAATATCATTCGTTACGGCGTGCCGACGCCCGCGACGATCCAGAAGTGATCATGAGGACGCAGGCCATGAACGGCATCACAATCGGACCGATGCGGACCCTGATGGTTCGCGCGCTGTCATTTACGGCAGTGGCGGCCCTGACCGTTAACCCGGCATTAACCCCGGTGCTCGCTGCCGATGCACGGCTCGCGCCGATGGCGTCCGAAGGCCAGTACGGCGCGCCGTCCAACGGCCGCTTTCTCGCGCTCGGGATCGGCAAGTCCATCGTCATCGACCTGCCGCGCGACATCAAGGACGTCCTGGTGGCCGATCCGAAGATCGCCAATGCGGTGGTCCGCTCGGCGCAGCGCGCCTACATCATCGGCGGCACCGTCGGGCAGACCAACATCGTGTTCTTCGACGGCAACGGCCAGCAGATCGCCGCCTACGACATCGCGGTGACCCGCGATCTCAACGGCGTGCGCGCAGCGCTCAAGCAGACGCTGCCCAATTCGGACATCAAGATCGAAGGCGTCGGCGACGGCGTGATGCTGACCGGATCGGTGTCGAGTCCCCTCGAGGCGCAGCAGGCCGGCGACATCGCCGCGCGGCTGGCCGGCAGCGCCGACAAGGTCGTCAACAGCATCGTGGTGCGGGGCCGCGACCAAGTCATGCTCAAGGTCACGGTTGCCGAAGTCCAGCGCGACATCGTCAAGCAGCTCGGCGTCGATCTCTCCGGCTCGATGACCTACGGTACCTCGGTCGTGAACTTCAACAATTCGAATCCGTTCACCGCCTATGGCCGTTCGCTGGTCGGCAGCAATTCCATTTCCGGATCGTTCGGCTCGACGCCGTCGGTCACCGCCACGCTGCGCGCGATGGAATCCGCGGGCGTGGTCCGCACGCTGGCCGAACCGAACCTGACCGCGATCTCGGGCGAGTCGGCGACCTTCCTGGCGGGCGGCGAATTCCCGATCCCCGCCGGCTATTCCTGCGACCCGGTCACCCATGTCTGTACGACGCAGATCTCGTTCAAGAAGTTCGGCATCTCGCTGAACTTCACGCCGGTGGTGATGTCCGAAGGCCGCATCAGCCTGCGGGTCATGACCGAAGTCTCCGAATTGTCGAACGACAACTCGCTGACCGTCACCCAGGCCTCGAGCGCGACCTCGACCAATTCGCTGACGGTGCCGTCGATCAAGACCCGCCGCGCCGAAACCACCCTGGAAATTCCCTCGGGTGGTTCGATGGCGATGGCCGGCCTGATCCAGGAACAGACCAAGCAGGCGATCAGCGGGCTGCCTGGCCTGGCGCAGCTCCCGGTGCTCGGTTCGCTGTTCCGCAGCCGCGACTACGTCAACCGCAACAGTGAATTGATGGTGCTGGTGACGCCCTATGTGGTGCGCGCCGTGGCCCAGAAGGACCTGTCGCGCCCGGACGACGGCTTCACGGAAACCTCCGATCCGCAGGCCGACCTGATCGGCAGCGTCAACCGCATCTACGGCGCGCCCGGCCGGCCCGAGAAGGTCGCCGGCAAGCCCTATCGCGGCACTTACGGCTTCATCACGGACTAAGGCGGGACAGGATTTTCACGATGACCAACCAGCAACCCGCTTCCCTCGGCCGACGCCTCGGCGCCCTCGTCGCGCTGTTCGGCGTGTCGGTCGCGATGGGCGCCTGCACGACCGCCGCCGAGCGCGAGGTCACCGCAAGCGTTCCCAACGATTATCGCCTGCGTCACCCGATCGTGGTGCAGGAGTCCAACCGCACGGTCGAGATCTTCGTCGGCTCGCAGCGCGGCGGACTGTCGGCGTCGCAGCGCGCCGATGTCGGCGCGCTGGCCCAGACCTGGCTTCGCGACGGCACCGGCAGCATCGTCGCGGAGATTCCGGTGGATACGCCGAACGCCCGCGCCGCGGCGGATTCGGCACGTGACGTCCAGTCGTTACTCGCGGCCTCCGGCATTCCTCCGCGCGGCCTGATCATGCGCAAATATCGCCCGACGGATCCGCGCCAGTTCGCGACCATCCGTCTGACCTATCCGCGCATCGTGGCCGATGCCGGCCCGTGCGGCACCTGGCCCGAGGATCTTGGCCCCTCCTACAAGAACAAGAGCTGGCTCGAAAACAAACCCTATTACAACCTCGGCTGCGCCTCCCAGCACAACCTCGCCGCGATGGTCGACAACCCCGCCGACCTCGTGCAGCCGCGTCCGGAATCTGCCGTCTATACCGCCCGCCGCACCATGACCTTCGAGAAGTACCGCAAGGGCACGACCACGGCGACGACCTATCCTGAAGCCGACAAGGCCAAACTCAGCGACCTGGGCAAATGATCAGCTACGCGCAAAAGACCGCAGACGAGCAACCCGACGTCGCAAACCCGACGGCCGACGAACATATCGCGCCGGCACCGCGGGTGTCGGTGCAGGCGTTCTGCGAGACGGTGGAAACCGCCGCGACCGTGCAGGCCGCCAGCGAGGACCGCCGGCTCGGCAAGGCGCATCTCAAGATCCAGATGGGCGGCATGGCCGCGGCGACCGAAGCCTATCGATCGGCTCCGACGCCGAACGTCATCATTCTCGAAACCGAGCCAAAGACCGACATCCTGGCCGGCCTCGATGGCCTCGCGACGGTGTGCGACGCCGGCACCCGCGTCGTCGTGATCGGCAAGGTCAATGACGTCACGCTGTAT
>JBEVJQ010000047.1:0-2646 GCA_040510055.1 Burkholderiaceae bacterium
AGACGGTGACCATCGTCTACCAGGGCGAGGTCGAACACCGGGATTCGACCGGTGCTGGCGGCCTGATCGGCCCGGGCGATGTCCAGTGGATGACTGCCGCTGGCGGCATCGTCCACGAGGAGTTCCACTCGAAGGCCTTCACCGAGCGCGGCGGCATGATGGAAATGGTCCAGCTCTGGGTCAATCTGCCGGCCAGGGACAAGATGGCGGCCACGGGGTACCAGACGCTGCTCGATGCCCGGATTCCCGCCGTCGACCTCCCCGCTGGCGCGGGGCGAGTGCGCGTGATCGCCGGTGAGTACGATGGCCACCGCGGTCCGGCCCGGACGTTCACGCCGATCGACGTTCGCGACATCCTGCTGGTTCGCGATGGCATTGCCCGGTTCGAGGCCACGCCCGGCCACACGCTGGCCCTGGTCATCCTGCGCGGGACGGTCCGGATCAACGGCGCCGAGGTCGCCCGAGAAGGACAGCTGGTGCACTTCGCCCGCGACGGCAGCCCGGTCGAGATCGAAGCCAACAGCGATGCGACGGTGCTCTGGCTGTCCGGCGAGCCGATCGACGAGCCGATCGTCGGCTACGGCCCGTTCGTGATGAACAGCGAGGACGAGATCCGCCAGGCGATCATCGACTTCAACAGCGGGCGGTTCGGGTCGGTGACCCACTGAAGCATTGGACGCGCGCGGGCGGGGCGGGAGCGAATTATGCTTGCGAGACGCCGAACCGACCCCTTTCCAGACCGGAGCCCTTGATGCCAACTATCCCGCCGCATTGCCCGATGCCAACCGTTTCGCTGCGATCCCCGCTGCCGACTCTTTCATTGCGTTCTTTGGTGCTCCGTTCACTCGTGGTTGTCGCCTGCGGCGTCGCGGCCTCACCCTCGGTGGCAGAGAGCCTGGCCACGTCGGCGTCGAGTGCGGCCTCGTCGGCTTCGAGCGCGGGCTCGGCGTCGCTGCGCGGCTCGTCCGATTCGATTCGCGGATCGAGCGACAGCTCGAGGGATGACCGGCCCGCTGTCGCCAACGGCGACTATCGCGTGGCCGCGGTCGCGGAGGTCCGCGGCCGCCCGGGCTTGTTGCGGCTGACGATGGAGCCGCTGGTGACGACAGCCGAGGCCCGCGGCTTCCAACTCGATCTGCCGGCCCGGGCGCTGGGCGAACGACGGCTCGTCCCGGGCGACGTGATCAGCGCCCAGCAACGTCCTTATGGGCTCGAATTCGCGCGCGGCCGCCAGCGCGAAGCGTTCTTCCTCGTTCTCGCCGATGACTGGCATCGGGACCTGGAGACGCGTCCACTGGTGCGTTGACCCCGCCGCGTGCTGCTCCGGGGCTGCCGTTAAACCGAACCGCGTGTTGCCGGGGCTGCGGTCGACCTCGGCCCGCGTATTCGGGCGACGTTTCCTCCCCGCAGCGCCGGTCGGCCTGACGCTGCGCGTTGCGCTCGGCCTGGTGCTGGGCATCGCGCTCGCCGGTTGCGCCTCCCCCGGCCAGTCGCTGGTTTCGGCGCAGTTCTGCGACCGGCCCCAGGTCCATGACGCTGCCCAGCAGGACCGGATGCTGCGTTTCGCCGCCATCGTTCGTGCCGAACTCGAGGCATCGGGCGAAGAGGTCGCGCTCATCTCGCGCACGGGGATCAATCTCGACCGTCTCGGGATCCGCTTCTCGCACAGCGGGGTGAGCCTCAGGCGCGAGGGCGAGGTCCCGTGGTCGGTTCGCCAGCTTTACTACGCCTGCGATGAGCGCCGTCCGCGCTTGTTCGACCAGGGGATCGCCGGTTTCCTGTTCAACACCGACGACCCGACGAACGGCCACGTCTCCATGGTCCTGCTCCCGCCAGCGGCGGCAAGGCAACTCGAGCAGGCGGCCCGCGACCGGCAGCGGGCGCTTCGACTACTGGCTGCGCAGTACAGCGCCAACGCCTATCCGTTCAGCGTCCGCTACCAGAACTGCAACCAATGGGTCGTGGAACTGCTGGCGACGGCGTGGGCCGACCTGCCCGACGGCGCCGACCTGCGCGACCGGGCGCAACGCTGGCTGGCCGACAACGGCTATGCGCCCGAGCCTGTCGTCATCGATTCGCATCCGATGAAGTTTGCCGCCCATTTCATGCCCTTGATCCACCTGGACGACCATCCGGAAGACGACCGCTACGGGATGCGGATACGATTCAGCCTACCGCAGTCCATCGAGGCCTTCGTCCAGCAGCGGCTGCCGCAGGCCCGGCGGATCGAACTCTGTCACGACGAGCGTCAGGTCGTCGTGCGCACCGGCTGGGAGCCGATCGCCGAGGGCTGTCGCCCCGCTGCGGACGACAGAGTCATCGCACTGGGCTGAGCAGCCGCGCGAGCGCCCGACGGCCCAGGACGGGCCGCGGCGGTTCGATGTCCAACCCGGTTCGCCGAAGGAGAACAGGCCATGCCGGAACCAGACGCCTTCCCGTCGCCTCCGGCGACCACGATCGCCGATCGGCGCCGGACGTTTCGCAAGCTGCACGAGGCGGGTTGCTTCGTGATTCCGAATCCGTGGGACATCGGCAGCGCCCGGGCACTCGAGCAGATGGGCTTCAAGGCTCTGGCGACGACCAGTTCGGGAATGGCCTGGTCGCGGGCGCGCGCCGACGGCGCAGTCGACCGCGAGCAGGTCCTCG
>JBEVJQ010000048.1:0-9282 GCA_040510055.1 Burkholderiaceae bacterium
GAGCGGCGTCTTGCGCGGGATCCAGCCCGTCGGATAGACGCGGCCGTCGGCGAGGTCCTTGCGGTTGCGCCAGATTCCATCGGGGTGGCGCTCGAGGATCGTCTCGAAGCCACGTGTCGTGGCCGCGTCCTGGTAGGTCGGCCATTTCTCGACGAAGGCGAGCCGCACCGTCTCGTGCGTTTCCACTGTGCAGCCGAGGACCCGTTCGGCCACGCGAGCGCGCTCGGCCGCTGCGGCGCCCAGGCGCAAGCGCGCCTCGCCCTCTGCTGGCGGTACAGCAGGTACGAATTGAACACGGCTGCCGCGAGGAGCAACAAGCGCGCGGCCACGGTGGCACGGCCCACCGCGCTCAGCCATGGAGTGCTCCCGCGAGTCCGCGAGCGATGTCGCGCGAGACCAGGGGCTTCGCCAGGATCTCGTGCACCCCCGCTTCTCGTGCGCGCAACGATAGCGCCGGGCTCACGTAGCCGCTCATCATCAGGATCGGAATGTCGGCGCGGATCCGGCGGACCTCGGCAACGAGCTCGGAGCCCGTCATGCCCGGCATCGCCTCGTCGGTCAGAACGGCGTGGAAACGCGTGGGGGTCGCGCGAAACGAGGCCAGCGCTGCACTGCCGGAGGAGAAACCAACCGGCTCGTAGCCGAGTTCGGCCAGCATCTCCTCGCCCAGACGAACGAGCCCTTCCTCGTCATCGACGAGCAGGACCGTTTCGCCGGCACCGACCGCGACCTCCTCGGCCATCGGCACCGGGGCGGCCATTTCGGCCTGCCACGGCAGGTAGACGGTGAATGTCGATCCGTCGCCGAAGCGACTGGCAACATCGATGCCGCCACCGAGGTCGGTGACGATGCCGTGTACGAGCGACAGGCCGAGGCCGGTGCCGACCCCGACGTCCTTGGTCGTGAAGAACGGATCGAAGATTCGCTCGAGCACAGCGGCGGGGATGCCCTCACCCGTATCGTGCACTGACAGCTGGACGTAGCGGCCGGCGGCCAGTTGGTTGGTGGAGACTGTCCGCGGCTCGTCCAGGGTGCCTATCGACAGCGTGACCTGGAGGACACCGGCACGCCGCATGGCCTGCACGGCGTTGGCGCACAGATTCAGGATCACCTGGTGGATCTGCGTCGGATCGCCGAGCACCGCGGCATCGCCGGCATCGAGCGTGCGTTCGAGCCGCACCGTCGGGGGCAGCGACCCCGCGACCAGCCCGAGGGCCTCGTCGACCACCGATTGCACGTGCACCCGCTGGCGTTCTCCGGTGCCGGTGCGGCTGAAGGCGAGTATCCGCTCGACCAGCGACTTGGCGCGCAGCCCCGCGACCATCACCGCATCGACGTGACTACGCAGCGCCGTACCCTCGGCGCTGTCCTTCTGCGCCATCTCGCCGTAGCCGAGGATTGCCGACAGGATATTGTTGAAATCGTGCGCGATGCCCCCGGCGAGTGTCCCGATCGCCTCGAGCTTCTGGGCCTGGCGGAGTTGGGCCTCCAGCCGATCGCGCTGGGCCTCGGCATTCTTTCGCCGGCTGATGTCCTCCAGTGAACCGGCCATGCGGACGGGCCTGCCGTCGGCGTCGCGGCGTGCGATTCCCCGCTGGCGGAACCAGCGCCAGTTGCCGTCGCGATGCCGCATCCGGTACTCGATTTCCATCAGCGCGGTCTCGCCGCGCAGGTGCGCCCGGGTCGCCGCGCGCACTCGCTCGAGGTCGTCGGGGTGGCACGGCACCTGCTCGGTCCAGGCACGACGCGACTGTTCCACCAGGCCGGATTCCAGCCCGAGGAATTGCTGCGCCCGCGCCGAAAGGAACATTCGGTCGGTCGTTAGATCCCAGTCCCAGAGGCCCTCGTTGGACCCGGCCACGGCCAGCTGATAGCGCTCCTGCGACTCCCGGAGCGCGAGTTCGACCTGCTTCTGTTCGGTGACATCGCTCACCGAACCCGCGTAACGGAGCACCCGACCCGAGGCATCGCGCACCGAACTGCCGCGAAGCCGGACCCAGCGCCAGCTGTCGTCGGGCTGGCGCAACCGGTACTCGCCTTCGCGCGTCAGGGTCTCCCCCGCGAGATGACGGCGAAGATCCTCGTCATGGCGCGCAACGTCCTCCGGGTGCAATCGGAGCAGCGCGCGCCACTCGTGCCGCTGATAGAAGCTGCGTTCGTCGGTCACACCGATGATCTCGCGCGTGCGGCGCGACGCGAACAGGCGGTCGGTCACGAGGTTCCAGTCGATGATGCCGTCCTTCGAGCCCTCGACGGCCAGGGCGAACCGTTCCTCGCTCTCGCGCAGCGCGAGTTCCATCTGCTTGCGATCGGAGACGTCGATGCTGACGCCGGCCAGCCGCAGCCGTGTCTCGCCTGGCTCGCGGAACGCCTGCGCGCGGGTCTGGATCCAGCGCGTCTCGCCCGTGGCGCGCAGGACGATCCGGTACTCGATCTCGACGGACGTGGTCCGCTCGGCGGTAATGTCGGACTCGATGCGCTTGAACCGGGCGAGGTCATCGGGATGGATCGTCGCCAGGGCGAAGTAGGCCGGGCGCGGAGTCGACTGCAGTTCCGGCGGCTGACCGAACAGCCGGTTCAGCGCCTCCGAGACGTAGAGCGTGTCGGTCTCGAGATCCCAGACCCAATGGCCACCGCGCGAGCCGCGCATCGCAAGTGCGTATCGCTCCTCGCTCTGGCGCAAGGACTCCTCGGCACGGCGGCGCGCGTCGATGTCCGTGACCGAACCGGCCATGCGAAGCAGCTTGCCGTCGGGCCCGCGCGAGCACACGCCCCGGACGTGGATCCAGCGGAAGCTGCCGTCGTCGTTGCGCACGCGGTACTCGGCCTCGTAGGCCGGCGTCCGGCCCGCAAGATGCGCCCTGATCGCAGCCTGTCGCGCCGGGACGTCCTCGGGATGGATCCGGCTTTCGAAGTCGCGGAACCAGCTGTCGATCGACTGCGTGAGCGGGGCGCGGGCCATCGCGAGGATTTCGCGAGCGCGCACCGACGCGAAGGCGCGCCCCGAGCGATAGTCCCAGTCCCAGATGCCGTCGTCCGAGCCGGCAACGGCGACGGAGAACCGCTCCTTCGAGGCCTGCAACGAGTCCAGCGCGCGATTCAGCCGCCTGAACTGGCGCATCAGGAGGGTGAGCAGCGTCGCGGCCAGGGCGGCGAGTGCCAGCGTGCGCGCCACCGACCCGAATGCCTGGGCGCGCCACGGCGCGAGGGCGGCGGACGCATCACGGGTGACGAAAACCGCGAGCGGATAATCCGGGATCAGCCGCAGCGCCGCCAGGCGGTCGACGCCGTCGACGGGGCTCGGTGCCCGCAACGGCATCCCGTCGCTTCGGGCACCTGCGGCCGCCTGCTCCTCGAGACGCACGAACGGCTTGCCCAACAGAGCCTCGGCCCCCGGGTGGCGCGCAAGCAGCGTACCGTCGCGATGCACGAGGGCCACTGTCGTGCCGTGACCGAGCTGGACGTCGCGGTAGAAGCCCTGGAAGTAGTCGACGCGAAAGCGCGCGCCGAGCACGCCGAGGAATTCGCCAGCCGGCGTCTCGAGTCGCCGCGTCATCTGGAACATCCAGGCGTCATCGATCACGCTCCGGCGCGCCGGGTTGAGCAGCGGGCCGGGATTGGAGCCGTCGCGCAGCTCGGCGAAGGCGGGTGTCCCCGACAGATTGAGGCGGGCGACGCTCGCCGGGTCGGCATACGACGCCGCGCGGACCGTACCGTCGGCGTTGAGCAGGATCAGCCCGTCGATCTGCACCAGCCCGACTGCCTGTTCCTTGAGAAAGGCCCTGAGCTGTTCCGGATCGAGGCGCGCGACCGCGTCACGGTGGAATTGCTCGGCAACGTGCCGAAGCACGATATCGACGGCCTGAACGCTGCGTGCCGTCTGCTCGGCGATCACCCGCGCCTGCGTGCCCAGTTCGCGGCCGGCTTCGGCGATCGTGGCGCGATGGCCGCGGACGATGTCGTACACGGCCATGGTCACGATCGCGGCGATGAACACGCTCCCGATCCAGAGCATGGTTCGCGGATGGCCCCGGGGCAGCGGGCGCTGCCCGTCGTCCGCGGAGTCCGTTTCGTCGACCGCTCTGGCATCGGCCGCGGTCGCGGCTGGGGTGGCGAGCGCCGTGCCAGGCTCGGCACGCCAGGCCGGGGTCATGGGTTTCGGATAGCCTCGGCGACGACCTGGGTGCTGGCCGTCGGCCGGTCGCCACCCGGCAGGGTGGCGCGCCAAGTACGGCTTGCCGGCGGCGCCGAGGCCATCGACCGAACCTCCTGGCGGTCGAGGCGCGGGGGCGGTTTGCGGACGGGGAATCGCATGCAGGACTCGATGTCGAGTGCAAATGGGTGCGTGCCCCGGCTGGTCGAGACCGGCCGGCCCGAAGTGCCGGCGCAACGGGCGCCTGCCATTGCAGCAGGCGCTCGTTGCCTTGGCGTTGCGGCGCAGCCCCCGTCGGTTACGGTTGTAATCGAGCGACCGGGAGGACGTGCCGCAAGGGACGGCGCCTTCCGCATTGCCTATCGCCGGCGCCGGTCAGAGCCTCCCGACGCATTAATCCGCCTTGAACTCGACGTCGCGCGAGGTCGTCACCGTGCAGAATCGCGCAATGCTCTGGATGGAATTTGCATGCTCGGTCGCCTCGGGCGCGGCGCAGCAGTCCTCGAGCACGATCATCTCGAAGTCGCGGTCATGGCCGTCGCGCACGGTCGCCTGGACAACGGCCTGGGTGGAGACGCCCGAGCAGTAGATTCGGGTGATTTCCAGGGCCGAGAGCTGCGCGGACAAGGTGGTTGCGTAGAACGGGCTCACGCGGTGCTTGACGACCTGGAGGTCCTCGCTCCGCGGGGCGAGGTCCGCATGTATCTCGGTACCACGCGAGCCGAGCTTGAACAGTCCCATCTTCTCGGCCGCGGAAAACAGCGGCGAGTTCTTTGGGCACTCGCGATAGTCGGGCGAGAACCCGACCCGGACAAAGCCGATCCGCAGCCCGGCCGCCCGCGCTTTGTCGATGGCGCGCGCTGTGTTCTCCAGGACCTTTCGCTCGCGCACCTGCTTACCGAGCGGCGACTGGCCATTGGGCCCGTCGGCGGCGACAAGGTCGTTCTGCATGTCAAGGACGAGGTAGAGCGCGCGGGTCTTCGTCGTGGCCATTCTGATGCCTTGTTCAAGTGGTTGGACTATTGAGTGGAAAGGTGGCTGGACTGGTCGGGTTGCTGCATGGGCCAATGAGGGCGTCGACCCGGTGGCCCCGGCATGCCTCGCCTCGGCGGTCCAGACGCGCCTGGGTTCACAGCGCGTAGCCGATCTCGCTGCCGCTGGCGGTAGCGGCCATCAACGTGCCCGGGATCCGGCAGTCGCCGACCCGGTGAACCGGCAGCCCGGCCGCGGTCAGCGGCCCGGCCAGCTCATCGTCCGGACGTCGGGGCGTCGAATAGGCGAGGAAGTCGATTTCGGCGATTCGTTGTAATTCGCCGCCAAACACGCTGCGGATCTCGACGCGGGAGTCGGACTCGAAGTCGGCCGGCACGTGCAACTCGGCCAGCAACCGGAGGTCGATTCGCAACGCGTGCAGCCTGCGCTGGATGCCCTGGCGACCGACGAGAGGAACGTCCTGCGCGACCGCTTCGCGCGGGGTCACGACAACGACGCGATCGAACCGGCTCGCCAGCAGTTCGATTGCCCCATAGGTCGCCTCGGTGTGATCGATGTCGAGCAGCAGCGCCATCGCTCCGATCCGGCCCCGCGTGCGCAGGAGACCAGGAATCGCAGTGCGCAAGTCTGGGATCCAGCCCTCGGCCTGCAATGCCGTCGGCAGTGATCGCGGCCAGATCATCGACGCGCCGGTCGCGAGCACTACCGCGTCGGGCTTCAGAGCCAGCACACCGGCCACCGAGGCCTCTGTGCCGAGTTCCAGTCTCACGCCGGCCCGGCGCGCGGCCTCGAACTGATAGTCGTAGACGCTGCTGATCGATTCGCTGCCCGGAAGCGCCGCATGCAGGCGCGCCTTGCCGCCGACCTCGGCCGAGCGACCGATCAGCGTGACGTGATGGCCCCGGACTCCGGCCACCCAAGCGGCTTCCAGGCCGGCGACCCCGGCGCCAACGACCACGACGCGACGGGCAACGCGAGCCGGCGTCACGGGTCCGGTCCGCTCGTCCGGTTCAGCCACGCGCGGATTGTTGTCGCAGGCCAGCGGCAGGTGGTTGACGACCCGTTGCCAGCACATGTTGCCGCTGACGCAGTAGCGGATCTCGCGGGCCCGTCCGGCCCGAGCCTTCTCGGGCCAGGACGGATCGGTGATCAGCGGACGGCCAAGGCCCACGAGATCGGCATGTCCGTTCGAGAGAATCGCCTCGGCCTCGGCCGGGTCGGTGATCCGGCCTATGGCCATCAGCGCCACTTCCGGCACCGACTGTCGAAAGGACTTCACCAGGGGAAGAAACGGCACTCGCGGGAAATGATCGTCGGGAGTATGCAGTTCGAGCGATCGATGGTGTGCACCCTGAGCGAGGCAGATGTAATCGACGGCACCGAGGTCCGCGAGTGTCCGCCCGATCCGGCAGGCCATCGCGATGTCGATACCGCCGGGCACGCCGTCGTCGCCAGGCATCTTGATGCCGAGGATGAAGCCGTTGCCACAGGCGCTGCGAATCGCGGCGACCAGGTCGGTAAGGATCCGCAGCCGTCCGGCGAAGTCGCCACCGTACCGATCCTCGCGGATGTTGGACAGCGGCGACATGAACTGGTGGAACAGATGACCGTGCCCTGCCGAGAGTTCCACACCGCTGAATCCGCAACGCTGCAATCGTGCGCTGGTATCCGCGAAGGCGTCGACCAGGCTTGCGACCTCGTCGGTCGAAAGAACCCTCGGTACCGTCCAGCTCAAGTCGTCCGGCAGGGGCGATGGACCTATCGCCGCGAGGTTGCGACCCGGAATATGCCGTCCGCGACCGGCATCCTGGATCTGACCAATCAGCCGGCAGCCGGTCGATTCCACGGCATCCGCCCAGCCGCTCAGGCCCTCGAGCTCGGCGTCATCGTAGGCGCGCGGTCGCGAAGGCATCGTCTGATGCGGCGCGCTGGCGACGGGCTCGGTCACGACCATTGCCGCACCGCCCGCACCGCGGGTCGCGTAGTAGCGCACCAGCCGATCCGTCACCCGGCCGCGATCGGCCATGATCGTCGAAATCGACGCATGGACGATGCGGTTGCGCAGCGACCGTCCGGCCAGATCGATCGGCGCGAACAGCGCCGGATACGGTGTCGTCATCGACCCCTCACTCCGGCTTCAGGCCGGCCTGGCGCGCGACATCGACCCACTTCGCACCCTCGGTCGCGTAGAACGCCCGGAACTGCTCGGGCGAACCGGACATCGGCGTCGCGTTCAGTGCTTCGAGTCGCGCGCGGATCGTGCCGTGTTCGACCGACTGGTTCACCGCTTCGTTAAGCCTTTGCACGACGTGATCCGGCAGCTTCGACGGCCCCATCAGCCCCCACCAGACTGCCACGTCGAAGTTGGAGATCCCCGCCTCGGCCATCGTCGGCACCGAAGCCAGCGTCGAAAGTCGCCTGTCCGTGGCAACGGCCAGGGCCCGTATGCGACCGGAGCGCACCATCGGTACCACGTTTACCGGGTTCGTGAACACCGCGGTGATCCGACCGCCGATCACGTCGTTCATCGCGGCCGGGCCACCCTTGTACGCGACCGTCGTAACGTCGACGCCAGCTCGTGCTCGGAACAATTCGGCGGCCAGATGCTCGGATGTCGTGCCGACGCCGCCATGGCCAAAGGTCAACTCGCCCGGCTTCGCCTTCGCCGCTGCTATCAGGCCAGCGACGTCCCGGATCGGCGAATCGGCGGCCACGACCAGAACCGCCGGCGCGGCGCCGATCATCGCGATCGGAGTCAGATCCTTGTCCGGGTCGTAGTTGAGATTCGCGAACAGTTGCTTGGCAACGGTCGTCGCGCCGCCAGCGATCACGAGGTTGTATCCGTCCGGGGCCGATCGGGCGACATAGGCCGTAGCGAGGTTGCCGCCGGCACCCGGCCGATTGTCGACCAAGACCTGCTGGGCCAGCTGTTTGCCCAAGTCCTCGGCAAGTGAGCGGGCGACGACGTCGACCGCGCCCCCGGGCGCGTAGGGCACGATAATCCAGATCGGCTTGGCTGGCCAGGATTGCGCCCGGACCGATGACGCGCCCGCCACCGTGGCGGCGAGCACCGCCGTCGTGAGCAGCACGCGGCGGCTGGGACTCTGACTACGTCGCATTGGCCTTCCCCTCGCGGTTGATCGCGGCACTGTAGGCATGCCGAGCAATGTTTACACTCTTGTTGACGTTAGCGGGTAGCCGCGACCGAGGGACCGTAATGCTGCAGGTGCCAATCCGACGCGTCGCGGCGGCGTTGCTGATGACGCTGGCCTTGATGCCGGCAACGCCGAGGGCCGAAGTTCAGAGCGCCTTCGCGAGCCGTCCTGTGACGATGATGGTCCCCTATGCGGCCGGTGGCGGAACCGATGCGGTCGCCCGCACTCTGGCCAAGGCGTTGAGCGTTCATTGGGGTCAGTCCGTCATCGTCGAGAATCGGACTGGCGCCGATGGCTGGATCGGCACGCAGTGGGTCCTGAACCAGCCGGCCGACGGTCATGTAATCCTGATCCAGCTGAACTCGATGATGCTCTGGCGGTGGTCGGCGCCCGAGCACAGGTTCGATGTCACGAAGGACATGCGGGTTGTGACCAGGGTCCAGAACTCCCCAATGGTGGCCGCGGTGCGGGCCGACGTCAAAGCCGACGACCTGCGCACGTTTCTCGAGAGCTGCAACTCCGCGCCCAAGCCGTGCAGCTTCGGCGGCGCGACCGTGTCGGCCAACCTGGTCAGTCGCCAGCTCATGGACCTTGGCGGTGTCCGTAATGGAGCAAGCGTAGCCTACAAGGGGACGGCGCCCATGATGACGGACCTGCTCGGCGGTCACATCGATCTTGCGTTGATCTCTGCAAACCAGGCTGTGCCGATGACGACCGAAGGCAAGGTCAAGTCGCTTGCTGTGGGCCTGGACAAGCGCTACGAACGGCTCCCGTATTCGCCGACCTTCGAGGAAGCGGGCTTTCCGATCATCGCGACGACCTGGTACGGCTTGATGGTTCGTCAGGCGACACCATCCGCCGTATTCGATGCGATCGTCGACGGCATTCAGAAGGTGTCCAAGCAGCCCGAAGTGCTGGCCGCGATTGAAAGCCAGGGTGGCATCCCCGTCTTCGATAGCCCGCAGTCATTCGCGGCGTCGA
>JBEVJQ010000049.1:0-11453 GCA_040510055.1 Burkholderiaceae bacterium
TGGCCCAGACCAGGGGTTCCAGCGCCGCCTGGCGCTCGCGCAGCGCCTCGAGTGCTTCATCGATGCCGAACAACTGCGCGATGAAAACCTCGAACGGCGGCGCCAGCGCGTACAGCAACGCCGCTTCTTCGCGCCTATCCTCGGCAGCGGACCCGGGTGCCGGCGCGACCTGATCGGCCAGGGCGGCGCGCTCGCGCGCCTCGAGCAGACGGCTGGGCAGCGCCGGATCGTGGTATGCGACGAACGGCAGGAACCCAGCGGCTACCGCTTCGAGCCCCGGACGCTCGTGGAACTGGTCGAAGCGGAGCCCGAAACCCGGTTCAAGCGGTGCCGTCATCGGCTGCGGTCATCGCGGCCGCGGCGGCCGGGCCGTTCCGGCCACGCGCCGCGCCTCATCCCTCCAGGTACTGGAGCTTGTCCTTGACGTCCTTCCAGTCATCGGCATCGGGCGGCCCCGGCTTGGTCCGCGTGATGCTCGGCCAGTCCTTGGCCTTCGCGATATTGATCGCGATGAACTGCTTCTGCTCGGGCGGAACGTCCTCCTCGGCGCGGATCGCCTCGACCGGGCACACGGGGATGCAGACCGCGCAGTCGATACACTCGTCCGGGTCGATCACCAGCATGTTCGGCCCTTCGCGGAAGCAATCGACCGGACAGACGTCGACGCAGTCGGTGTACTTGCAGCGGATGCAGGATTCGAGGACGATGTGCGTCATGGGTACTATTCTACCCACGGCGCCTCGCGGTCTCGACGCAACCCTGCCGCCAGCACGCCTGCCCCCGGCAGCCCTGCGCCCCTGCGGAATCCCCCGATGATCATCGAGTCCCTGCTCGATACCGACCTGTACAAGTTCACGATGATGCAGGTCGTCCTGCATCGATTTCCGGGGGCGCATGTCGAGTACCGCTTCAAGTGCCGCAATCCGGGCATCGACCTGGTGCCCCTGATACCGGACATCGAGCGCGAGATCGAACATCTGTGCACCCTGCGCTTCACGGAGGCGGAGCTCGATTACCTGCGGCGGATGCGCTTCAGCAAGAGCGACGTCGTCGACTTCCTCAGCCTGTTCCAGATGAACCGCAAGTGGTTGCGGCTGCGGGCCTCGGACAAGGTGCCGGGCGAACTCGACATTACCGTGGCCGGGCCGTGGCTGCACACGATCCTGTTCGAGATCCCCGTGCTGGCGATCATCAACGAACTCCACTTCGAGCGCAGGGCCGGCGAATACGACCCGGCGATCGGGCGCGAGCGGCTGGCTGCGAAGATCGCATCGGTAACCGACGACCCGGCATTCGACGGAATGCGAATCGCCGACTACGGCACCCGTCGTCGATTCTCGCGGAACTGGCAGGAGGAAGTGCTCGTCACCTGCAAGCGTGACCTGGGCCTGCGGTTCGCCGGGACCTCGAACGTGCTGTTCGCCCACCGTCATGGCCTGGTCCCGCTGGGGACGATGGCGCACGAGTACCTGCAGGCGTGCCAGGCGCTCGGTCCGCGGTTGCGCGACTCGCAGTCGTACGGCTTCGACATGTGGGCGCGCGAGTACCGCGGCGACCTCGGGATTGCGCTGTCCGACGTCTTCGGCCTCGAGCCGTTCCTGCGCGACTTCGACATGTATTTCTGCAAGCTGTTCGATGGTGCGCGCCACGACTCGGGCGATCCGTTCGAGTGGAGCGAGCGGTTGATTGCTCACTACGCGGCCAATCGCGTCGACCCGGCGTCGAAGACGCTGGTCTTTTCCGATTCGCTGACCTTCGACGTCGCCAGGAAGCTCTACTCTCGGTTCCATGGCCGGATCCGCGTGGCGTTCGGGATCGGCACCAACCTGACCAACGACGTGGGCTTCATGCCGCTGCAGATCGTCATCAAGCTGGTTCGCTGCAACGGCCAGCCGGTGGCGAAGCTGTCGGACACGCCCGCCAAGAACATGTGCGACGACGAGGCCTATATCGGCTACCTGCGTCAGGTATTCGACATCAAGGTGCCGGCCAAGGTGGCAGCGTGACGAAGCCCCGGCTGCTGATCACGCGCCGGGTGTTCGACGAGGTCATCGAGGCGCTGGCCGCGCGCTTCGAGATCGAATCGAACCAGACCGACGACGAATGGACCGCGGAACAGACGGTGGTGCGCGCGGCCGACAAGGACGCGCTGTTCGTCGTGGCGTCGGACTACGTCGATGGCGCGCTGATCGATGCCGCGCCGCGGCTTCGGATGATCGCCACCGGTTCGGCCGGTTTCAACCACATCGACCTCGCGGCCTGCGCCCGCCGCGGCATCGTCGTCAGCATTACGCCTGACGTCCTGACCGAGGCAACCGCCGACATGGCCTGGACTTTGCTGATGGCCACGGCCCGGCGCGTGACCGAAGCCGAGCGCTGGTTGCGCGACGGTCACTGGACCCGGTGGGCCTGGGATCAGTTCCTGGGCGCCGACATCAACGGCGCGACGCTCGGGATCATCGGGATGGGGCGGATCGGCTCGGCCATCGCGCGGCGCGCGCGCGGCTTCGACATGCGGCTCCTCTACAGCAATCGCAGCGTTGCGCCCAACGAGGCTGAACTCGGCGCGACCCGCGTCGATCGCGACCGGTTGCTCGCCGAGGCCGACCACGTCATCCTGGTGCTGCCGTACTCGGCGGCGACGCACCACACGATCGGCGCTGCCGAACTGGCAAAGATGAAGCCGACGGCCACGCTGGTAAACCTCGCCCGCGGCGGAATCGTCGACGACCGCGCGTTGGCCGCCGCACTGGCTGAAGGTCGGATCGCCGCTGCCGGCCTCGACGTCTACGAGAACGAGCCGGCGATTGCACCGGAGTTGCTCGAACAGCGCCACGTGGTCCTCACGCCGCACATCGGCAGCGCAACGCGCAGCACTCGGCTATCGATGGCGATGCTCGCGGCGCGCAACCTGCTGGCATTCTTCGATGGCACGACGCTCCCGACGCCGGTCACATTCGCGGGGTCGCAGCCAGCCGCTGGCGCAGCAGAGTAGGCGCCGCGGGGCAGAGTAAGCGCCGCCCCGCAGAGTAGGCGCTGAGGGCAGAGCAGGCGCCGCGGGGCAGAGCAGGCGCCGCCCCGGCGGGGTGCCGATCAGAACAGCAGTCGGAGGCCGACCAGCGCGCGCTTCTCGCTGCCGTTGGCACCACCCTGCTCCTGGCGCAGCCGTGACTCGGCGAAGGCCGACATCTCGCGCGTCAGGCGGGTCGTCATCCCCATGCCGACCAGCCCCTGGGTCGCGCGGAGCGACGCGGCGCCGAAGGCGACCGGCACCGTCCGTTCATGCTGCAGCTCGAGCAGAAGCTGCGGCCGAATGGTGCCCAATGGCGTGCCGACGGCCGTCGACAGCAGGCCGCCGAGCGCGTACGTCGACAGCGATTGCCGGCCGAGGAGCGAGCCCGGCAGCGCGTCGACGGGACCTGCGGCGTCGATCCGCTCGTAGCGGCTGAACGGGGTGACCGACCAGTCGCCGATCTCCCCCGGATGGCTGACCTGGACGCTGTAGCCGCGCGCCTGGCCTTCGGCCGCTGCCGAGGCGGCCGCTGCCGTGTCGGCAGCGCGCGATCCGTAGCTGCCCATCGAGACGTTCATGTCGACGTGGATCGCCTCGATCGCCTGGATCGACGTGTAGGCGGCCACGGCCTGGCCGCGGCTGTTGTCGTTCTGCAGCCGAGTCGTCGCCAAACCGAACAGCACGTTCTCGTCGACCTCATAGTCGGCGCCGAACGTCACGCCGCCGGTACTGAGATCAGCGTGGCCGGGAGCGGCCATCGACGAGTGCAGATGGCCGGTGAAATAACCGTTGACCCGACCCGCGGAACTCGGCGCGATCGGCACCCCGGGCGGCAGGCCGGAATCGCGAACCTGCAACGGCGCGGCCATCCGTTCGTTCGAGATCGACAGCGTGCTCTCGACCTGGGGAACGCCCTTGATCGTCGGCGTCTGCCGAATCCGTTGCTGGCGCGAGCGGATCTGTCCGCTCTGGTTTCGCAACCCGCTCGTGCTGTCGCCAAAGAGGTAGCCACGGGCAGCGGCGGCAAGGTCGAGCGAGGTATCGGCCTGCGCGGTCGTTGGCGTAGCCAGCGGCGCCAACAACAGCACCAAGGGTAGCCACGGAGAAAGGCGTACGCGAAGCATCGGAGCGGCTGTTGGTTGAAAACGACGCCATGTTGCGTCGTGTATCAACTGCGAGCTAGCGCGCCGTTATGAACGGATGCCGGCAGGCTCCTGACGGTCGTCGGCTCCGGGGGCGGAGGATCCGCCCAACCGACAATGCCCAAATATCTGCCATCCGTCGACCTCGGCCAGATCGGGGTACCCTGGCTTGGGCTTTACGAATGCGAGGCGGTCGAAGCGGATCCGGCTGCCGGCGGCGTCGTGTGCCAGGACCAGGGCCGCGCGTTTCGCCGGATCGATCCGTGCATAGAGCAGGCTCAGATGCGGTTCGAGCTTGTAGGCGGCGATGGCGGCGGCGACGACCGCCGGATCGGTCGCGAGGGTTGCGTCGGCGGTGGCGGTTGCGTCGGTCGCGCGGGTTACGTCGGCGGTGGCGGCTGCGTCGGTCGCGCGGGTTACGTCGGCGGTGGCGGCTGGGTCGGTTGCGTCGGCTGTCGTCTGCCTGGCCGGCGGCATCGCCCCGGAGACGGGGTCGAACCAGGCCACGACCAGTTGCCGGCGGAGTCGTTCGAGTGGCTCCCGGCCTTCAGCCGGGCCTGGCAGCGGGACGAACAAGGTCTTGAAGTAGCTGGCGGACGCGTCCGTCGCGGACGCTTCGAGGGTGATCGGCGTGGCTCGCGCCGCAGCGGCCTGTAGGGCAGGGACAGGATCACTGCCGGCGGCGCAGCTACCGACGTGAACGGTGACGTGGGCGGGAAATGGCGGACTGCCGTGACGATTGGCCAGGTCTTCGATCGTCGCCTGCCAGCGCGGCGCATCGGTGTCGGCCGGCAGCAGCCACACGGCCAAGGGCCAGCGCGCGGCCGCCGGATCGGCCGCTGCGGGGTCCGTGGGTGGCGATCCCACTTCAGCCGGCGCCCGCGGCCGGGTCGCGACCGTTCCAGACGATAGGGAAGCGCTCGGCGGCGATCAGGCCGTCGGGCGTGCCGACGTCGAGGAACCGTCCGCCGGCGAAATGATGGCTGTCGACATGGAGGCCTGCGCTGATGGCCGCGGCGATCAGCGCGCCGACGGGCCACTCGGGCATCGGTCCCTGCGGGGAGGCAGCGGCTCGATCGCGGGCGTCGGCGGCGAGATCGGCGCAGCGATCGGTGAGGAACCGGGTGAACGTGGGACGCCAGGTCGCGAACATCCAGCAGACGTAGCGGTCGGGCCGGATCGGGCGCTGTTCCTTGGTCTCGAGCGACGTGATCCGACCTTCGGCCGTCCGTTCGATGACGTCGCCCGGTTCGTCGGCGCGGCAATCGAACAGCCCGAGGACGACGTCGGCGCCGGTCCCGTCCATCCGCTCGAGCAGCGGCGTGAACGAGTCGACGGGGTCGACGAGGATGTCGGGAAAGCCGAAGACGACGTCGGCCGTCCCGATGAACGGGGTTGCCTGGGTCAGCGTGAACGGCGGGCCCCACGGTTCGCCGATGTGCAGGTAGCCCATCGGAACGCCGCAGCGCCCGCCGTCACCGTAGTAGCTGCCGATATCCCACTTGCCGTCGCGAACGACGAACAGGATCCGGCTGACGCCGGCGGCCCGCATCCGCTCGACCAGGTACTGCGAAACGACTTTCGGCCGGCGGCGGCCATCGCCACCGACCTGCCAGCCGACCGGAAGCAACTCCTTGCTGCATGGCAACGGCGCGATTCGCGTCGCCCGCCCGGCCGCGGGGATGAGGCCTACGAGGTCGCGCATTGCCGGGCCGATGGCGTTGCCGGTTGGCGGGCGTGCCGGCCCGGCATCGGACCGGGCAGGCTGCTCGCCATCAGGGCGCCCGCCATCAGGCCGCTTGCCGCTCCGGCTGCTGTCGTGCCGCCGTGCCGAAAACCTGCTCCATCTCGCGTCGGAACGCGAGGGTCGGATCATCACCGGCGAACGCGACGTCGGCATGGCGCAGCGGTTGGCCGGCGGCGACGTCGCGAACCAGCTTGACGCCATGTGCCAGGCCCAGTGGCAGGCCCCCGATCGCGCTCGAGGCAGCGGCTGGCAGCAACTTTCCGTAGACGCGGAAGCCGCCTTCGCCGTCGAGCGTCTCGCCGGCTTTCAGGTCGCGCTTGGCCGTGGCCACGACGTCGCCGACCCAGCCGCGCGCCTGCCCGGTGGCTTCGCCACGGAGGCCGACCGAGGCGACGCTGACGCCCAGTTCGAGCCCGATCAGGTGATAGGGCTTGTACATGGCCGAGTACCAGCCGCTGGCGTCGGTCTTCAGCCCGTACTCGGCGAAGCAGCGCCGGACGTACTCGGTCGGTGCCGCGAACGTGACGTAGACGCCCCAGCGCAGATCGCGGAATACGGCGCGCTGATCGCGCTCGAGACTGGAGATCACCTCGACCTGGCCGCGATGCTGAAGCAGTCCGCCGTCGGCCTGCGGCTTGAGCAGCGTCGGCAGGTCGTCGACGCCGCAGGCCGGGAACGCCAGGCCGCCGTCGGCGCAGGCGAGGCCGGTCGCATTGGCGACGGCGGCCATCTCGATCGCCGACTTGGTACCGTCGAGGAACGAGTTGAACATCTGCGCATTCATCCCGCCGGCGCGCGCCTGCTCGGCGGTCAGGCCATAGTGATCCCAGACCGTGTCGGGAGTCGATTCGTGGTACGCCGGAAGGTACTTCGTTCCCTTGCCGGCGGCGATCACCTCGAACCCGGCGCAGCGCGCCCAGTCGACCATTTCGCAGATCAGGGCCGGCTGGTCGCCATAAGCGAGCGAGTAGACGATCCCGGCTTCGCGCGCCCGCCGGGCGAGCAGCGGGCCGGCGAGCGAATCGGCCTCGACGTTGACCATCACGATGTGCTTGCCGTGACGGCAGCAGGCGAGGACGTGGCGGATGCCGGCCGCCGGGCTGCCCGTGGCATCGATGACGATCTCGATCTCGTCGCTGGCGATCATCGCGTCGGCGTCGTCGCCGATGAATACGGCGTTGCCGCGGCGTGCCTCGGCCAACGACTTCGCGGCCAGCCGATCGGCCGGCCAGCCGACGCCGGCCAGCGCCTCACGGGCGCGCGCCGGCGCCAGGTCGGCAACGCCGACCAGGGCCATGCCCGGCGTGCGCAGTACCTGCGACAGGAACATCGAGCCGAACTTGCCGGCGCCGATCAGGCCGATGCGCAGCGGCTTGCCGGCCGCCTGGCGCTCGAGCAGCATCTGATTGAGGTTCAAGCGGATCTCCTCGGCCGTTCAGGCCGCCTTGGCGAGGGGCAGGTCGGTGACGCGCACCGCGGGGTTGGTCAGGCAGTCGTCGGCCAACGGCGCGATCGGAGTGAAGTCGCGGTGGGCGATGTACTCGGGACGATGGAAGCGGCGGATGTGGTTCGAGACCGCGCACAGGCTGAGGTAGCAGATGTTCCGGTTCCACGGGCTCATGTTCGACGGCGAGCCATGAACGAGACACGAGTGGAACATCAGCATCGAACCGGCCGGGCCCTTCGGCGCCACGATTCCGCCGTTGGCGACCAGGCGGGCGACGGTTTCGTTGTCGAGCGTCCACAGCGGATAGCTCGTCGTCGAGACGTCGTGGCCGGCGTCGATCGCGCCGCCGCGATGCGAGCCGGGGATGAACAGCAGCGGCCCGTTGAATTCGTTGACATCGTCGAGGAACACGGCGATGTTCATCGCTCGTGGCTCCGGCATCTCGTCGTCGGCCTTCCAGGTGCCGTAGTCCTGGTGCCACTGCCAGACGTCGCCGTCGAACGCCTGCTTGCCGTTGATCTTGAACTGGTGCATGTAGACCTGCTCGCCGAGGAGCGCCTGCACCGGTTCGATCATCCGTGGATGCCGGCCGAGCTTGGCGAACGCCTCGTTGATCAGGTGACCGGCGAAGACCGTGCGCACCGCGTCCGATCCCTTCTCGCGGACGATCTCCGGGCGGTGCTGGGCGTATATGTCAGGCAACTGGTCGAGCAGCACCTTCATTTCATCGGGCCTGAACAGCGACGGAAAGAACAGGTATCCCTGTTCCTCGAACTGGCGAAGTTGATCGTTCGTGAGCTCCATTTCGTGCCTCCTGGTTATCGATCAAGGTGTGATCGCGTCACGCCGGTGCCACTGCCACGTGGGTTCCCGGTGCTACGCCGTTTCAGCGGCGGCGACGACCCGCTCGTCCTGGCGGAACAATAACCGCAAAACGAGACGTTCGGCGCTTTCGCAATGGTCGCGCGCCAATCGCTCGGCGGCGCGGGAATCGCCCTTCACCACGGCCGCCAGCATCGCCTGGTGCTCGGCCCAGACGCTGCGCAGCGACACTCCATGCTGCAGATAGGCCGTCATCAACCGGCGGGTGTGGTGCCAATGGACGGTGGCCGTCTGCACCAGCAACGGGTTGTGGCTGGCGTCGTAGAGAAAGGCATGGAAGTCCATGTCGGCCCTGACCAGCGCCTTCAGGTCGCGGCGCGCCGAGGCCGCGCGGCCGGCGCGAATCAGCCGCATCCCGGGCTCGCGCAGTTCGGGCCGCGGCAGCATCGCGGCCGCGCGCGAAGCCGCGCCATCGAGCGCGGCGCGGACCTGATAGAGGTTCTGGACGAAGGTTGCGTCGAGCGGGGCTACCTGCACGCCACGACGGTTGTCGGATTCGGTGATCAGTCCCTGGCGCTTCAGCGTCTGCAGCGCCTGAAGCACCGGCTGCCGTGAGACACCCAGCGACGCGGCCAGTTCCTCCTGCGTGTACTTGCGGCCGACCACCATGTCGCCGCTCGAGATCGACTCGATCAGCGCCTCGTAGCAGCGTTGGGCCAGGTCGGGAGCGACCTGCAGGGTCTTCAGGGCCATGCCGGGACTATACCGCAGTCTTCGTACTCTGTATACAGAACACGAATAATTTCGGATGGCGGTCGCTTCCGGAGCGGTCGACCATCACCTAGACTGGGCGATGGCGTCGCACAGTCCCTGTTCACGGAGGATCGGATCATGATCGAAACGGCTGCCGCTGCCGGCGGCGTCGACCCGGCCCCGGTGGCGCCGCGCCGCGACAGCGACGCGATCGTCCCCGCCGCGATCGCGGACGCCCAGCCGCTCGACCTGCTCGCGACCCGGTTCGCGCTCTCGACGGTCCTGACTCTCGGGCCGAAGTTCAACCTGCGCCGCGACGTCAACAATGTCGTCGCGCTCGTCGGGCGCTACCTCGTCTGGCCGCTGACGGCGTTGTCGCGCCTGCAGCAGTACCTGGCGCACCGATGCATCGAAGCGCCGGCCTGGGCGGGCATCGCGGCGCTCGAGCCGGCCGACCTCGTGGCCCGGCACGGCATCTGGAACGGACCCTACGACGATGCGTCGCTGTTCTATTACCTCGACGAGTTCGTCAAGTTGAACGGCAAGGACATGCTGTCCGTGTTTCAGGCCACGGTCGATGCCGTCGACCGCCGGCTCGCCGGACAATCGGTCCGGTTGGTGCGCAACATCGACATGCTGGCGCGCGTGCTCGACATGAACGACTCGGAGCGAGCCGTGCTGCTGCACGCGTCGCTCTGCAAGTACCAGCGCGACCTGCGCCCGGTGCTGGTCGACTGCAAGGCCGCCAGCGCACAGGAGGCCTACGCGATGCTCGCCCAGGTGCTGCGGCGCGAGGTCGCGGAAGTCGCCGCCTGCCTCAGGGTCGGTGGCCGGCTCGAGTCGCTGGGGTTGATCGACACGCCGATCGTCGAGCACGCGATCACCGATCTCGGCGACCTGATGCGCGTCTCAGACAAGCTGCTGGCTGTCCTCACCGCCGACTACGCCTCCGAGAGCGAGATGATGGCCGCCTTCACCCGGCCGGCCGGGCGCACCGACCTCACGCTCGATGACTTTCCGCACATCGACGCCGATGCACGCTACCTGACGGCCTTGCTCGCGGCAGCCGTCGACGGTCGCGAGCGCGGGATCAACGTGCTGGTCTACGGGCCACCGGGCACCGGCAAGACCGAGTTCGCCAAGCTGGTCGCGCAGCGGGCCGGTTGTGAACTCTACGAGGTCGATTGCCTCGATCGCGAAGGCAACAGCTTGTCGGGCAAGGAGCGCTACCGCTCGCTTCAGGTCTCCCAGGCTTTCCTCAGGGGTCGAACGGCGACGGCGGTCCTGTTCGACGAGGTCGAGGACGTGTTCCCGCCGATCCACGAGAAGTCGGTCCACGCGTTCGGGCTCGAGGAGCCGCGCGGGCAGGCGGTCAACGGCAAGGCCTGGGTCAACCAGACCCTTGAGCAGAACCCGGTGCCGACGATCTGGATCTCCAATGCCATCGGCCAGATCGATCCGGCCTACCGGCGGCGGTTCCAGTTCCACCTCGAACTGGCCAACCCGCCGCCACGGGTACGCGAGACCATCCTGCGCAAGCACCTGGCCGGGCTCGACGTGTCCGAGGAATTCATCGTCAAGGTCGCCAGCCGCAAGCAGGTGACGCCGGCGCAGATCCAATCGGCGACGCGCTTTGCACGGCTGACCGGGAGCCGTCTCGACGAGGGCCTCGAGGCGCTGATCGACCGTCAGCTCGAGCGTTCCGACAAGGCGCTCGGTCATCGCGACGAGGCCGCGCGCCGGCCAATGCCGACCACCTACGACCTCGAATTGCTGCACGTGGAAAGTCGCTTCCCCGTCGACCGGATCCTGGCGGCGCTCGCGGCCCGGCCGCGGGCGACGCTCTGCTTCTACGGGTTGCCGGGGACCGGCAAGACCGCGCTGGCCGAACACATCGCCGGCGAGCTCGACAAGCCGCTGATGGTCCGGCGGGCGTCCGATCTGGTCAGCAAGTACGTCGGCGAGACCGAGCAGCAGATGGCGCGGATGTTCGCCGACGCGACCGAGGAGGGCGCGGTGCTGCTGCTCGACGAGGCCGACTCGTTCCTGCAGAACCGCCAGCTCGCGGTGCGAAACTACGAAGTCACCGAGGTCAACGAGATGCTCCAGGGGATGGAGCGCTTCGACGGCATCTTCATCTGCACGACCAACCTGTTCGAACGGATCGACGAGGCGGCGCTGCGTCGGTTCTCGTTCAAGCTGCGCTTCCTGCCGCTGCGCGCCGAGCACCGCGAGCGGATGTTCGTCGCCGAGGCGCTCGGTGGCGACGCCGAAAGGATGACCGATCCGATCCGCCGGCGGCTGGCGGCACTCGACCTGCTGACGCCGGGCGACTTCGCGGCCGTCGTTCGCCAGTACCAGCTGCTGGCCGAGACTGTCGAGCCCGAGGAGTTCGCCGAGCAACTGGAGCGCGAACACCGCGCCAAGCCCGACGTCCGCTTCAGCAAGCCGATGGGATTCATGCCGCGCTAGGGGGAATCGAGCGGTTCGACGACTGCCGCTTTCCGGACGAGCGCTCGCTGGCCGTGA